>JABFSC010000609.1 GCA_013140885.1 Deltaproteobacteria bacterium
TGAACACGATGCAGCGGGCGATGAAGGATAACCCCACCTCTTTTCAAGAATGTCTCAACGAATCGCGCTGTCAGCTCGCGCTCAAGGCCCATCTCATCAACTTGCAGGAACAAGCGGTGAGCACGCTAGAGTTGCCGCCGGTGTATGATCGGTATGATCTGAAGAGGGGGAAGTGAAAGGTAAGACGTAAAACGTAAAGCGTAAAACGTAAGACCATCGTCCTTCTTTTTACATTTTACGTCTTACGTTTCACGCAGGCTTATACGCATGCTTCCGCAAATACTCCAGAATCGTCTGCTTCTCCTCGACCTTGAGCGGCGCAACTCCGCGCCGTGACATCTCTTGCTCCATGCGGGTGACCATCACCGCCCACATCTCCGGAGTCAGCAATGTGGGGCCATACAGGCGGTGACATTGGGAGCAGCGCTGTTGATAGAGCCGCGCGGCTGGGGACTCAGGTTCAGGGAGTGAGGCGTTGCAACCGCTCGTGCCCACGATCACGAGCCCAAGGAAAAACACCATGAGCACGTGTCCGCGTGCTCTCCACACCAATGCGCGCATCTCGCTCTACGCCACGAACGCTTCGCGACAGACCGCTTCTTGTCCAGGGATGTCTTCCACCATCACTGCAATCGTCTGGATGGTATTGCCGCGCGCTTCCTTGAGGCGTTCTCGGAGACGGGAGAGCAGGTACTGGGCGATCTCTTCCGAGGACGAGTGGACCAGCGGCAACAGACACACATCCTGACGTGGGAATACGAACGAGGTGCCGTCTTCACACTGTACCGTTACTTGGCTCGCGGTGGCGTCGATCCGCAAGCAGTCACTCTGCTGAGGAAGCAAGGTCGAGAAGTGCAGCCGCGCGCATTCTTCCTCGGCCACTTTCTTCAACACCAGAAAATCCACCACATAGCCATCCGGTCCCACCGGGCCGCTGACCGTGACCTTGACCTGGTAGGTATGACCATGCAACGGCTCACGAAATCCACGAAAGGCAATGAAGTGCGCCGCCGTGAACCGGAGATGCTCCTTGCCAATGGACACTGAAAAAATACTCATAGCCGCGCTCCACTCATGCCGTACGCTCCTCGTGCACCGGAAAGAAAATCAGTAAGGCCACCACGCGCCACCGCGGTTTCAGCATCGCCAAACCCGTGATGGTACTGTTCCCGTGATAACATCGTGACGGTCAAAAACTGCTCTCGTTCCACGACGAGACGCTGGGTCAGTTGTTCTCGGACCCGGTTCGCGAGGGCCGGGTCTTCCTGGGTTGGAAGCAGGTCGCGGACATTGAGCCCGTGCACCCCACCGAGCAGGCACGAGAGAAAATAAGTCAGTTGATCCTCGTTAGGCTTCCGTCGCCAGGTGTCATTCATGGTCATCACCGCGTGGATGCCAGTTTCTTGTCGGACCGCGATGACATCGTCGGCCCCCGTGCCCTCGGCTCCAGGGGCAAGGAAGATCAGCGCGTATCCTTCGGTATCAAGTCGCACGGGATGCGGAATATAATGAGGCGACGTGAAGCCCGTGAGCGCCCAGAGGCGGCGCCGATACGCCACGCGATCATGCCCCATGTCCTCATGGAGCGCCCACAAAAAACCCGCCAGCGACTTCCCCTGTCCCCGCGCCAGGATCGCCAACTGGTACATGGCGATCGCACTATACCCCTCGCGTTTGACGAGACCGGAGAAGTCCTCAATCTCAACGGTCAACGCCAACACCTCGACTTCTCCAGTTGGCATTGTCGTCGGAGCCATCGTGCGGCCCGTGAGTGGCCATTGTGGCGATTCCACATCGGTCGCGAACCGGTCACCATAGCGAGAGAGTTTGGCGAACCCGCGGCGGCACTCACGCAGCGCCACGATCGACGCCGCCTTGACGTGCACGGTGCCAGAGAACGAAAGACCCTGCCCGCTCATCAGCGAGCCGTGACCGAGAACCGTAACCTCCATAACCACAGCTTAGGAAAAATGCGGCAAGATCGCTTTGCCGTACAGCTCGATCTGCGAGAGAATCTCGTTGGTCGGGCAGGCCGGACGCAACACGAATTTCACGCACCCCGCCTCGACGAAGCGTTGCAACTTTTCCACGCACTCTTCCGCCGGGCCGACGATGCACCGTTCCGCGACCGCTTCGGGTGACATCGGCAGTCCGCGCAGAAACGGCGCGACCGTCTTCCACGCGGCTTCGCGATCGTCGCTCACATGCGTCAGCAGCAGCACGCCGGCTTCGCGTGGGTTCATCGTGCGACCAATTTCCGCGCCATAGCCGATGAGTTTATCCATATCGGTCTTGAACTCTTGCGGTGTCGTGAGCGCCGGGAACCAGCCGTCGCCCATGCGGGCCGTGCGTTTGAGAATGGCGTCGCTCTTGCCCCCAATCCAGATATCGAGCGCGCCTTTCTTGGGCTTGGGCTCGATATTGACATGCTCGAATTGATAGAACTTGCCGTGATAAGACACATCCGTTTCCGTCCAGAGTTTGCGCAAAATCTCGATGCCTTCTTCCAGGCGTTTGGCGCGCTCCTGCGGCGCGATGCCACAGGCTTCGAGATCGCGCACGTCGCTGCCGGACCCCACGGCCATGATCATGCGACCACCGGAAATATAGTCGAGCGTCGCGTATGTCTTGGCGACTTGCACGGGGCTGCGCGCGGGGAGGGTCAACACACTCGGCCCCATTTTGAGTTTTTTCGTCCGTGCGGCGATCATGGCGAACAGACAGGTGATGTCGAGCGTCGGATTACGGGTGACGATATGATCGGACAACCACAGGGAGTCCAACCCAACGCTCTCCGCGTATTCCGCCGCTTCGCACAGCAACTGTGGCTCCGGCAGCCCGTATTTCCACTGTCCAAAACCGATCCCGATTTTCACGCCGTTCATAGTGACCCTCCCTTTATCCAGAGATTACTGCATTGGCGAGCAGGACGCGGGCAGCAAGATCTTGTTGACCTGGGTCACCAAGAATTCGCGGGTATTCGGCGGCCAGGTGGGCTGCTTCATCGCTTCGGCGCGAATGCGGTCCCGTTCCGCGAAACTTTTATAGGCCCACACGTGGACAAATTTGTTGAGTTCGCCCAACTCGCTGTACCAACAGGCCGCGAGCGGCGAGAGCTTCACGCGCTCGACAATCGCGGTCTCCCACCGTTTGAGCACTTCCGGCATCGTGCCCGGCTGATACATGTAGGTGCGCATCTCGTAGATACCGCCAAGCGCGCGTGGCGTGAGCGGTGGCATAAAGGAAGTCGGAAGGAAAATTTCCGACTCCATGGTCTCGATGAACTCGCCGACTTTCGGTGGCCAGTGTGGGTCTTTCATCGCCTGACCGCGCAGTTCCGTGCGCTGGTCGAGCGACTCGTAGGGCCACACGTGCACAATCTGATTGAGCGGACCCAGTTCGGTATGCCAGAGCGCGCCGAGTTTGGAGTATTTCTCTCGGTACGGGAGCGCTTCGGCGAAGCGTTTCTCGACTTCCGGGATTGAACCAGGTTTAAGCCTGTATGTTCGTACTTCATAAATCATGGAGGACCTCCTTTGCCTTTCTCTTTCTTGTACGTTTTCCGCCTTACGTTTTACGCATCCCGTCTTCGCCCGGAAGACTAACAGCAGTCGTGTCACGACTCGATGTAGCCACAGTTCGTGCAATAGATCTTGTTGCGGATACGCCGACCGGTGTGCAAGTTACACATCGGACAGAGCGACATCGGCTCTGGTTGTGGTTGCCGCGCCTCTTGTCGTTCCGGGGTTTCCTGTACGTGTTTCACTGGTGTTCCTCTTTGCGCTGAAGACTACCGTCCGCGAAAATTCGGCGCCCGCTTTTCCATGAAGGCACGAACACCTTCCTTGTGATCTTCCGTCGCGCCACAGCGCAGATGAGTTTCCGCTTCGCGGTCGAGCATGGTGCGAAAATCCACGGTGCTCGACATATTGATGTTCGCTTTCATGTAGCGATAACTCACCAACGGACCGGCGGCAATGCGCTCAGCCACCACCATTGCTTCCTCCCACAACTTGTCATGCGGAACGACGCGATTCACTAACCCCACCTGCTGCGCCTCGGCGGCGGAAATCATATCCGGCAAGAAGAACAGTTCTTTCGCCTTCGCCTGGCCCACTAAGCGGGTGACTTGCCAAGTCGTGCCATAATCGCCGCCATACCCAACACGGGCGTAGGCCGTGCCGAAGCGCGCTTGATCCGACGCGATGCGCAAATCGCACGACAACGCGAGTCCCAGACCCGCGCCCGCCGCCGCGCCGTTGACCACCGCGATGGTCACTTTCGG
>JABFSC010000489.1 GCA_013140885.1 Deltaproteobacteria bacterium
AACGTCGTCGCAAGGCACCCGGAAGTCGGCGTTGTTGGCGTGGGCTTGCGCGATGGCGAAGGGACTCTCCAACCGTCGTGTGGACAATTCCTTTCTCTGCGGTCCTTACTTGGCGGCAATCTGCGCCCCGTCCACGGAAAGGGGTCGATGCGGGAAGCCGATGGCAGGGGCGTGCTGTGGACAGTGCCGAAGCAGGCGGAAGTGGATTGGGTGATCGGCGCGTTCATGGTGGGGCGGTGTGAGGTGTTCGTGACGATAGGTGGGTTCGATGAAGACTACTTCCTCTATGCTGAAGATATGGACCTCTGCTATCGCTTGCGGCAACGTGGCTACACTGTGCTGTTTTGTCCGGAGGTGACAGTGACGCATCTGGGCAATCGCAGTGGCGCGCGCAAATGGGCGGAACGGCGCGAGAGTGAGATCGTGCGCTCGGAAGTGCTTTTTCTCCGTAAACATCGTGGGCGGGTTTCAGCTTTGGGGTTTCGGGTACTGGGAGGAAGTCTCTTTTTCTGCAAAAGCTTGGCGGCCTGGTTGCGTTCCTGGACACATGGCACCGCGAGTGTGGTGGAAGCGCGTCGGTATTGGCACATGACGAAAGTCTGTTGGGGGTGGGGGTGAGGAGAGACAACGTTGAGGAACCCTACCTTCCATGTTAGAAGAACTCCCAATGGAGGACTCCCACGATGGCGACTCGGACAATTAAGACATTAGGAAAGACAGGTCGGATTACGCGGGAGCAAGCCTTTAAGGTGGCTCAAGAGGTGATTGCCTCCTCCCCAGCGAAGCGCGGACAAAAAAGAATCCTGACTTCCGCGGAAACAGCCTCAGGCAAGGGATTGATTCGCTTTCGCTTTGGGGCGCGGATGACCACGCCAGATGCGGGAGATCAGCGCTCTGAACCAGGTTGGCACAAGAAAGCGTAAAGACCATCCCCGTGCCTTCTCGTTCTCCGCGATTCGCGGATTCCGTTTTCATTAACTGTCCGTTCGATGTCGAATACGAGCCGATTTTCGAGGCCATTGTCTTCATTGTCTCGAAGCGAGAGTCGATACCAGGTCCCCTTGCCATCAATGGACGCTTTGCCCGGTTTACTCATGACTTACCCATACTCTGTGACAGAAACGGCTTGAGCAGAGACGATCTCCAGTTTGTCGAGTAGGTTGCATTAGCGGAGGCGTGGCTGCGTGCGGATAAAGAATCTGCTCACTCCTGAGCCGGCGGACTCGCGTTTAACCATCGGCATTCCTTGCCGGGTCGATGAGCCCGACGTGGGTGGCACGCTGGCCTCGCTCGTCGAGGCGTGTCGCGTGGCGACGCTTCCTCGTGACCTGCACATCGAGATTGTGCTCTGTATCAACGGCTGGACCGAGGAGGGGCCGTGTCCTCCGCTCGTGGCCGCGCGGGAACTCAGCGCGCGGTTGTCGATTTCCTGTTGGCAATATGACGAGGCCGCCAGACGACCAGGCGGCGATGACGAACCGCTGGTACTGACGGTGTTGCTCAGTCGACGGATGGGGAAAGCCATTGCATGGAATATGATCCGCCAGTGGTCCGCCAGCCAGGCGATTGTCTTTTGCGACGCCGATGTGCGCGTGCATCTCGATGCGATCAGTGCCTTGTATGCCGCACTGCACGCGAGCCCCACGGTGCGCTTGGTGGCGAGTCAACAAGTCCCGGTTGTCACCGCCACTGATTCCTGGCCACGACGAGCCGCGGCGCTGCCGTATCGCTTCTACTTCCACAACGTCACGGGTGGGCTGTACATCATCCGTCGCGATGCGCTGGCGGGGGAGATGCCTGAAGGATTGTTATTCGAGGATGCCTGGCTAACGTTAACGGTGGGTCGCCAATGGATTCAGCAAGAGCCGCGTGCTCAGGTGTTCTTCTTGCCACCAGCCACGTGGCGCGACTGGATCGCGGAACGCACCCGCACGGAAGCCGGCAAGCGACAGCTCCACCGCTCCCATCCTCACTTGTTCGCGCATGGTCCCGCCGCGAAGTATCCGTGGCGGGCATTCGTTCGTTCCTTACGCTTGGGCGACGTCCCTCTCGTTGGACTGCTGCTGGCCGTGCGGATGTACACACGGTTGCGCGCGTGGTGGATATTTCGGGAAGGGCGTAGCCAGGAGTTATGGCGCGTGGTGGGATCGAGTAAACAATGGAAAACGCCGCGATGAAAGTCTCGATCGTCATCTTGACCTGGAATTCCACTGATTTGCTGGAGAGCTGTCTGGTGTCACTCCCACAAGCCGTGACACGTTATTCACATGAGGTCATCGTGGTCGATAACGGGTCACGCGGAGAGACGCCAGCCTCGCTTCGTTTTGCTTTTCCGTGGATGCAGCTCGTCATTAACCGTCGCAATTGTGGCGTGGCCCCAGGGCGGAATCAGGGGATGCGTCTGACACAAGGGGAATATATCGTGCTGCTGGACGATGATACGGTCGTGCCGCCAGCCGCGCTTGATCGCCTGGTGGCGTACATGGATACCCATCCCGAAGTGGGGGTGTGTGGTCCACGGTTGATTGATGGCGAGGGGCAGCTGCAGTTGACGTGTCGCCGGTTCCCGACATTGGGAGACAAGCTCGCTCGACAGTTGCCACTCGCGTTTGCCCAGCGCATGCGTCGCGAGACCGAGTTGGCGGATTGGGACCACGCAACGATCCGTGAGGTGGACTATATGATTGGTGCGTGCCAGGTGATTCGCCGGAGCGCGCTGGCGGAGGTGGGACTGCTCGATGAACATATTTTTTATGGACCGGAAGATGTCGATCTCTGTCTCCGGTTACGCCAGGCCGGGTGGAAAGTCGTCTACAACCCGGAGGCCGTCGTGGTGCACAAGGAACGGCGCATTGCTCGTTCTTTCTTTTCCGCGTTAAGCTGGCGACACTTTCTGGGGCTGAGCTATTTTTTCTGGAAACATGGCTACCTGTTTTCTCGGCGCAAGATTTACGAGCGGTTAGGGAGCGGATAAGCGGAACTGCACACGAGAAATCTCCCCTAGCCCCCCTTTGACAAAGGGGGGCGCGCGGAGCGTGGGGGGATTTTGCTCGGCACTGTGCTACCCTCGTGTGATTCGATTTAGGCTTCAATGGCAGAACTCACGATGCAAGGAACGGGGGTGCGGCGGCGGACGTTGCGGTATCAGACGACGCTGTTGGTCCTGATGTTCGCCGATATGCTTGGGGCGCTCGCGACGTATGGTGCCGCCTTCACGCTACGGATTTACATCTCCCTTCCGTTTACCGTTGATTTGTTGCCGTCGATGCGGCTTGCCGAAGTCCATCATCCGCTTTTTCTGCTGACCGCGACCCAGATCATTCTGCTGTATTTCTTCGGCTTCTACGATCTCCACGGGCTCGTGCATCGGACGCGGCTCATGAGCAACGTGGCCGCAGCGCTTGGCGTGCAGATGCTGGCGATCTCCGCGTGGTACTTTTTCCGCGGAGATCTGTCCTTCCCCCGGTCAGTGCTGATTCTGTTTTGGGTGCTCAATACGCTGGCGGTTACCGGACTCCGGGCCTGGGTGGTGCGTTGGCTCGCGCGGGTGCGGGCGTTGCGTGTGGTCCTTATTGGTATGAGCGAGAGTTTGGAGACGTTCCTCGCTGGATTACCCGACATGCTGCACCTGCCGGGATTGACCATTGTCGGGATGGTGAGTGTCGATGGGAAAAAACCTGACGCCGAGCCCCCGCGCGTGCCGTGGCTCGGCAGCGTGGAGGAATTGCCGCGGATCATGCGCGCGCATGAGATTGATGAAGTGATCTTTCTATCGCAGCCTACGTGGAAGGACGCGTTTATTGACTGGATCGTGCGGGAATCGCGTGGCTGGCAAGAAGGGGGGGGCGGACGACCGCGGGTCCTTGTGGTCCCGTCGGTGTATGACATTCTCGTGGGGCGCGTAACCTCGTTACGCTTACATGATGTGCCGCTGGTGGAAGTCTTAAAGGATCCACGGGAGGACCTGGCGTTCCTCGTGAAGGAGATTGTGGATATCGGCTTGGCTGCGGTCCTCTTCCTGTGCAGCGCCCCTATTGTTGGGATCGCCGCGCTCTTGGTGAAAGTGACCTCGCCTGGTCCAGTGCTGTACCGGCAACGACGTGTGGGCAGGGATGGAAAAGAATTCATCATGTATAAACTGCGTACGATGGTGGAGCATGCCGAGGCGGAGACGGGTCCCGTGCTCGCGACCGGCCCGGCGGATGAACGCATCACTCGGGTCGGGCGGGTGTTACGGGCGGCGCGGATGGCTGAGATTCCGCAGTGGTTCAACATACTCAAT
>JABFSC010000709.1 GCA_013140885.1 Deltaproteobacteria bacterium
TCTACAGCATTGATCGCGACTTATACGCCCAGTTCTACGCGGCAACTCCACAACGTCCCGTGCAACTCCAAGTGCAAGGACCAATACGCCTGAAGGTGGAAGCGCGACCTTTGCACCCGGCAACAACAACCACCCCACTCGAGGATGGGCTACAAATTCGCGCACCCGGACAACTGTACGAAACCCCTATCATCAACAACCTGCCGACATTTGGGTTACACGTCATTGAGGATAGCGCCGTGCTTCCTGGTCGCGCGGTCACGACGGAACTCGCGCTGGGACCTGGCTTACAAACGATCACCCTGTCAGCAAAGCGGACGCGCGTGGCAGTGCGAGTCTATACGCAACAGCCGGAGATGCCCCTTGATGTGTTGCCACCGCTTTCGCGTCACACGCTCACTGCGCTGTGGCGAGCCCCTGAAGAGAAGGGCGCTTCAGAAATCAATCCATATGAGGCACGAACGTGGACCACCAATATCCGGGTACTCACCACCGACCAGGAAAGTTCACGGTTGACGTTCCCGCCATTACGGTCGTCGCTTGGGCTTCCGCGGGAGATGCCGCGTCCAGCGGCTGACGTTGATCCCGTGACAGCCACACGGCTTGCGTTACGGTTCGGAGAGTGGAACATCGCCTCGGCCACGGTGGTCAACGGACAGGTGCGGCCACTGGCGGAATTGCCGCCGGAAGAACGTGTCTTGGTGGAAGCCATCAGTGGCAGCGGGGAAAAATACTGCACTCGCTGGCTAGAGGAAGGTGGGGCCGTTGCGCCCGCCCTGCGTGATGCCGTCTGTTTCGCCGAAGGAGACGGAGAACGGCTCCTGCAACTTCCCCTGGAACTGGGTGACGAGCCGGTACGGCAACGGATGCTGTTGTTGCTCAAGCTCGCAACCGACAACCCGTCGCAACGGCGGCGCATGCAAGCCTTGGGAGAAGCACTGTTCGCCGCGCATCCGCGGGTGGCGGGACTCGCGGCACTCCATGCGCAGCTCACGCGAGACAGCACCTGGGAGGCGATTCCCGCCGTTCAGACGAGCGCTGGGCTGCGCACGATCGCCATGTCCGGGTGGAAACCCGAAAGTCCCAGTATTCGCGCACGGCGCGCGCTGGTCCCCCCACTGGCCCCCGACGAATACGTCGTGTTTGGGCAAGGCCGGTTAGGAATATCGCTCAGTAACCTCGCGCCAACAACGCTACTGGTCGAGCTCTCCCCGGAAGATATAGAGTTCTCGCCACCCGAGTCGCTCACGGCCTTCGTCCAAAGAGATCAAGAACCCGAACAACGTATTCCGCTCTCTCGTGATCCCCCCCCAGCATCTCTGCAACTCCCGATCCCCAGTGGCGCGCATACCGTGCGGGTGTGGATCGCGCGCGCGGTCGTCAACCAGTTTTTGCGTGTACGGGTGTACGAGCAACGCCCAGCAATGCCCAATGCCGTACCCGTGCCGCCCTCCGCCGTCGTGATGACATACGAGCGCGGCTATCACGTCGCCACACAGCAAGAACCCCTGCGCTTCACGGTCGCCGGACCCCAGTGGCTGCGGATCGACGAATGGCGCGAGGATCTCGTCCACAGCCGCACACAATTTGTTCCTGATGGATGGCGGACGATTGAACTCACCCCGCGGACGGGCCAACCAGAAGCCTTATTTCGCGTGTTTCAGAGCACGCTCGCGGAAGACCACACACCGGCGGCTCCGCGAATCGTGAAACCTGAGTCGCGGCCAGTGCCATTCCCGGTTCTCGATTTTCGCGCTCCCGTGCGTCCTCGGGTCGTCGTTCTTGATGACGTGCGGCGGCTTGGCGGCCAGGAAGATGGGACATGGTCATTGATGACACAGTTTGTGCGGCAACGCAATTTCGACGAGGATCAGTCCGTGGATGCCGTCCCGATGGAGCAGTACCTGGAAACACGGGCAACGCATCGCTTCTTTCACGAAGAGCTGGGCGGGTCCTATTCGGAGACACATGTGTTCACACGAGTGCGCGAGCATGGGGGTCCCACACTGGGCGTCGCCGAGCGGCTGCGCTTTGATCTGAATTGGCAAGATTGGATGCCACTCACTCTGCAAATGTCTGGCGAAGGACATCTCCAGTGGCCAGGAGCAGGCCGTCCGCTATCGCGAGGAGGCCCGGAATGGTCGGGACTGTTCCGTTGGGAGGTGAGTCAGCTTCGCCGCCTCACTCCGACGCTGGATCATCGTCCGTCAGTCGCGGTCTTCGCGCGCGCCCTGAGTCTTCGACAGGGCCGGCACTATCGCCAAGGATATGTCGATCAAGACATTTTCACCAATTACAAAGCGGATCACCGCGCGGGTCTCACGCTGGCGGAGTCTCTCTCCTACCGGCCCTGGCTGGATGGCGAGTGGACCACGCGCTTGGCATTGACCTCGAATGAGACGATGGTGCTCGAAGTCCCGGATTCGCTTATGCTGACATCGACGTGGAAACAGCTTCTACGAGATACACAGGTTGATATAGGCTATTCATTTCGGACGTTTTTCGCCGATAGTGATCGAAAGGCGACTTCGTTTCGCCATGTGTTGGCTGTGGATATGTTACAAGACTACTGGAGCACCGATGCGCGACTGGAGTTTGGCCTGACCGTTCGACACGACATTATCCGAGGAGACAATACGTTCAGTCTCTTTTTCACCTGGCATCTCGACCACGGGCGCGGGTATCGAGATTTCCGCCCTGGGGTCATCGATTTTCTCAACCTCCGTCGCTGGCGTGCCACGGAACGGCCAACCAATCGTGAGACTCCCGCCTTATGAAAATTCCTCCGATTCTCGACGTCTTGCAGCATGGGCTCAACTACTTCGAGCGCAAATTGTACGCGCAACTCCTGCACGAACTTGCGCAGGAATTCCAAAAACGGTCAGCCGACCCGCGGTGGCTTGGCGACGACAGCCTGCGCCCTCCGTTTCAACAACAGGTGGTCATCTTCGTCAAACAGAAAGTCCTCGCGGAGCAACACGGCATTACCGCGCTGCGGCAACGCTACGCCACGTTTAACGCGGCCTATCTCAATGCGAACAGTGACGAGGAAAAACAGCTCCACATTCTTGAGTACGCGCGCGACTTGGGGGCCAGCCCACAGCAGCTCCGGGGTGATCGTCGGGCGTTCGCGCGCTATTTTGGGCACGATGCTGTCACCGACCGGTTCTCACGACGATTCCATACCGCGGAGTACCAACTGTCCTTCTACGCGGAACGACTCGGCGTTATGACCGCACGCGCCCTCGCGGAATATGCGGAAAGCGACGTCCGCGAGAGAGTATGGCGACATTTAGGGATTGAAGCCGCCGTCAAGCCACTGTTCTTTTACGATGGTGATCCCCGCGTCGGCACCTCCGCTCTCCGCTGTTTGGCGTCGGTCCTCCTGGAACTCCCAGTCGGACGGCAAGAGCGCTGTTTGGCGGAAGAAACCGTACAGTTTTTCTATCGCGCGATGCTCGACCGACGCATGCCGGTGTGGACACAATGTGAAGCACTCAATGCCCTCCCATACTTGTCGCCAGTGTCGATGAGTACCGTCTTGCAGTCCCGCTTGCGCGAGGGAGGGCCAGAGGATGACCTCTTCGTCCGTCGCCACGGGGTGCGGCTGATGGTCAAGTGGATGCGGCACATTCCCGCGCTTGTCGCCGTGCTGCCACTCGCGGTCCAAGATCCGAGTCCCTTCGTCCGCCAGGCCGCGGCGGAAGCCCTGTTGCCAGCTCCGGCAGAGGAAGTTCAGACCTGGATACGCACCTTGATCCGCGAGGACACGGTGCCACAGGTGCGCGGGTTTGCCATTCTCACGGTTATCAACCTGGTGGATCGCGCCGAATTAATTCCCGACCTTCAGGTGTTGCTTGTGGAAGTCATGCACAACGAAAAGGATGAATTCGTCTTGCGGGTCACCACCCATGTGGCGGCGGAAGCCACCAAACGCTTGCGCGAGAATGGCAGTCCGCGGTTGACCGCGTGGCGGCAGGCCATGATTGAAGGACTCGAATGGTTGCACGTTCACGCCCAACGGCTCCCGGTCCGGCGCTGGGCGGCCTTGGCTCGTGAACGGATTTGGTGCGAGACTAGTGATGAAGCGCGGACGCTCAGGGATGTCCTGTGCGATCGCGTTGGGGCGCTCAACTCCGGGAAAAGTCGTTGGCTGCCGCCCCGTGTCTTGGCGAACCACGATGAAATGACCATTGGGCGAGTCTTGTCTCTCCTCGCTCAAGAAGAGTACGGGTACGATGTCGAACGACACTGGTGGGGCGACCGCGTGACACGCGGGCATCGCTTTGGGTTTCGCTTATGGCGGACGATGTATGAGTTTCAGCATCCATCGCCAGATAAGCGCCAAGCCTTCCGGCATACCGTCGGTCGAGTGTTCTCTGGGTCCATTCGTGCCCCATCCGCCATTTTCTCCGAACTGGCGGAAACGAAAGTCCCCGGAGAGCCGCTCTTCATGTCCACGGAAGCCGGATGGCGGCCTTACCTTCCATTAGTCGATGAGGCCATTTCCAGCTTGCAGCAGGGGTGGTCGGCTCAGCCCGTGCGCTTTTATACCGCGGAAGGGGTCACCGAACTGACCCCTCCCCGCTCGCCACTGCGGCGTGTCGTCGCCTTGTGGAAACTCAGTCGCGAATTCGCCGACTACGCCCGGCTGCGCAACTGGCGCGAAGATGGACAAGTGGCGTCTCCTGCCTATCTCGAGGCCCTCAGGGCCCTCGGATTCTCGATTTCGTTACGCAGTCATACCGATGGGAACGATCAACATTTCAGCGAAGACCCAGCGGTCGTGCGGTTCTTCCCCAAACTGGCGTCGATGGCGCTGCCCTTTTCCTTCTGGACGAGCGGCGACGGGCAGCCACTGGGTGAGCGCCTCGGCCCCCTCTGGCAGCAACTCCAAGAATACTTTGTCTCGGTGCACGAGAACTCCCTGTTCGATCTCACCCTTTTTACGGGACTCGCCGCGCTCGTCTTCTTTGGGAGGCATCTCTATTTCAATGCGCGGCAACGACGGGCACGGGATTCGATTCCCGTGGTCCTTGGTGGCTGGGGAACGCGAGGAAAATCGGGAACCGAACGGCTGAAAGCGGGACTCATTAGCGGACTCGGACACGCGCTCGTCTCGAAAACCACTGGTTGTGAGGCAATGTTCCTCTACGCCTATCCGTATGGGCTCACGCGGGAAATGTTTCTCTTTCGCCCCTACGACAAGGCCACCATTTGGGAGCAGTGTAATCTCGTCCACCTCGCCACGAAACTGAAAGTGCAGGTGTTCCTCTGGGAGTGCATGGCGCTCACTCCCGCCTACGTGCAACTCCTCCAACGTCACTGGATGCGCGATGACATCTCGACCATCACCAACACCTATCCCGATCATGAAGACGTTCAAGGACCAGCAGGGATCAACATTCCACAAGTGATGACCTGCTTTATTCCCGAGAAAGGCCGTCTTTTTACGACCGAAGAGCAGATGCGGCCAATTCTGACGGAAGCCGCACGCCAGCTCCAAACGCCGATCCGTGGCATTGGCTGGCTTGAGGCTGGTCTCCTCACCACCGATGTATTAAAGCGGTTTCCTTACGAAGAGCATCCCTTCAACATTGCGTTAGTTGTTGGCATTGCCGAGGAAATGGGAATCGACCGCGACTTCACGCTCAAGGAAATGGCGGACCGCGTCATCGCTGATCTCGGCGTGCTCAAGACATCGCCTCCCGCTCCGGTGCGCACTCGCCTGCTCGAATTCGCCAACGGCATGTCGGCGAACGAACGGCATGGGTGTGTCAGCAACTGGACTCGCCTCGAGTTCGACAAGCAAGACCCTGTTAAAGAACCTGGGGTGTGGGTGACCACGGTGGTCAATAATCGGGCGGACCGCATCCCACGTTCACGGGTGTTTGCGAGTATCGTGGTCAACGACGTGAGTGCGAATCTGCACGTCTTGATCGGCGGCAATCTCACTGGCCTGGTCTCGTACATTCGTGAAGCGTGGGATGACTATATCCGGCAAATCTCGTTGTGGGGCGGAAAGCCGGACGCGACTCCCTCCGATGGCGTCGAGATGTTCGCGAAAATGGCGCACCGCTTTCGCCAACCGTATCATGAAGACCACGTCCGCGCGCTGGTGCGAGACGCCCTGAATGGCTTCAATGCTGCCTTTGCGCGCGCCCGCCCCTATCAGGAGAATGTCCCGGCGGACCTTGATGTTGCGACGTTGGAACCGTTATGGGACGACCCGAATGCGCTGCGCGATCGCCTCACTACCAGTGGAATTGAGGCGAAGCTGGTTGAGCAGTTCACGCACCATCTGACGCGCTGGCGGACGGCATTCACTGAATACCGCGAACTGGCCGACAAAATTCAGCGCTCGTCGGGCGAAGATCGTGAGACACTCGACACCGCTTTCCATGAACTGCTGTGGAAATGGTTCCAAACCAAGATCATCGTGATTAGCGACTACTACGCGACGGGTGACCAGATCATCAACCGGATTGCGGAAGAGACGCCGCCAGGATTCCGCAATCGCGTCATGGGCATTCAGAACATTAAGGGCACGGGGCTCGACTTTGTCTACCGCTGGCAAGCGTGGGAAGCCTGCCAAAAAGCGTGTGCTCAATTGCGCAGTCACGAAACCACGGTCGCCGAGCGTGGACTTCGCGCGGTTGCTGCGTTTCAGGACTACGGCGTGTTGTGTGAAGAGTATGTCAAAGAGACGGTCGCTCTCGCCAAACAGGCACCAGTTGCCCAGCGCGAGGGTGCGCAGAACGATTTCTCCCTCATCTTATCCACGCTCGACAAAGTCATGCACAAAGTGCGCGACAGCCTCACAGCGGTGAGTCAGAGTACCGGAGGCCGCTGGGACAAAGCCATCGAAACATTAGAAAAGTTTCTTGATGCTGGCGATGCGGTGAAACGAAGGAAAAAAGCCGATGAGATTTATCGCGACATGATTAGTGAACGGATCAGTCACGAACGGGCAGTCCTGGAGTTACAGTATCTGACCAAGCGGCAAAAAGGCGGGTGGTTGTTCAAGGCGAAGAAGGCGTAACGGGTTATGGGAAAGGATATGAAGTGAGGAATGGGCGAAGGGGAGAATGAGCAAAAGAGTTTTTCCCTTTTTGTCGTCGATTCTCCGCTTCCCCGTTTCTCCCATTCGTTCCCCGATCTCAGTTCCGCATCGACGCCAACATCTCTTGCAAGCTCGGATCGGTCGGCGCGAATTCGAGCTTTTCCATACCAAGATACGCATTCGGCATGGTGCCGATCAATTCCGGGATGTCGTTGTCGGCGTAGACTTCGAGTTCATTGCCATCGGGATCGTGGAAATACACGCTTTTGCTGACGCCGTGATTGACGGTGAAGGTCACGTGCACATTCTTTTCCTTCAGCTCTTGGTAAGCGGCACGCAGGTCTTCTTCGTTGCGCATGCGAAACGCGACATGCAGCAGTCCGACCTGGTTCATCTTTGGGCCGTCGGCCTGTTTCCCGATTTCGAAAAGAGCCACTTCGTGATGGTCACGACCATTAAACGAGAGAAACACTCCCTTGATCTCCGGCACATACTTCATCACTTGCATGCCGAGCGTCTCGGTGTAAAACGCCCGTGATTTTTCCAAGTCACGAACCTTAATCACGATATGAGCGATACGTTCAGGATGGATCATTGGACACCTCCTTTTTGGTGAGTTGGTTTTGGGTTGTCAAACAGTGAAGAGTTGAGAGTTGAAAGTTGGGAGTTGGGAGTTGCGAAGACCAACAGAGAAACCATTCATTCTCAACTTTCAACTTTCAACTATTTCATTCCCACTTCGTGCGCGAACCGCGCCATCAGTTCCATGAGTTGCGCGAAGTCGGCTGTCCACGCGCGGAACGATAAATACAAATGCTGAACGCCGAGTTCTTGATAGCGGGGAATATCCTTGATGACCTGGTCGAGACTCGGCGTGGCGAGTGGCAGCATGTTGATTTGCAGACTAGCGGGACTCCGGCCCGCTTTAACGGTCAGTTCGCGTAACGTGTCGAGCGGGGCCTTGATGTCGTCTGGCCCCTTGCCCATCGCGATCCAGCCGTCGCCACGACGCGCGACCCGTTGGAGCGCGCCTTTGGTCATACCACCCACCAGGATTGGTGGGCGCGGCTTCTGTATTGGTTGCGGCAACGCCTTGATGTTGCCGAACTGAAAATGCTTGCCGTTATAACTCGGCGTCTCTTCCGTCCACAGTGCTTTCAGGATGTCGATGGTCTCGTTGGTGCGACTGCCGCGCTCGGCGATTGGCACGCCAAAGGCATTGAACTCGCCTTCAAGCCATCCAGCTCCAACACCGACAACCAGCCGCCCACCAGACAACACATCCACCGTGGCCAACGCTTTAGCGGTGTAGAGTGGATGGCGATAAGGAAGGACAAGCACCGCGGTACCGAGTTTGACGCGCGTGGTCTTGAGCGCCAGCGCGCCCAGCACGGTGATCGGCTCAAGAAACGGATCAAGCGGGTTGAACGCGTACCCTTCGAGCTTCTCCGGGAACACGACGTGATCGACCACCCAGACCGTGCTGAAACCAAGCGACTCGGCGGCTTCCGCCGCGCCGATCACTCGTTGTGTGGCATCTTCTCGCGCGAACGAACCAAAGTGGGGGAGAACAATTCCATAATCCATACGTGCCTCCAGGTTTCGGGGTTCAGGGTTCAGGGTTCAGGGTTCGGGCCGCAAGTCCAAAACCTCCCCCCTTGCTCTGCATTCTTCACTCGTTGCTCTCTACTCGCGACCCGCCCTTTCCTCAGTCCGCGGCGCGGTTATTTCTGCTTCCACGCGCCGCTGCTGTCTTGATACCACCAGCCCGTGGCGGCGTTGGCGATCCAACGACGACCAAAAGTGTCGCGGATATTCGTCTCCCATTCGGGATGCTCGTTCGCCTTGGCGATTTCGCGGTAGAGCGCGGCGCGGTCGTTATTCTCTTCCGTGACGAGCTGCGTGACCGTGTTACGTTGATTCAAGGGAATCCCCTGCGCGTCACGCACGGCGACGAGCGCGCTACTCGTCAACCCCACCGCGCCGCTCTTGTAGAATGGCTCCAACTTCGCATGCCGTGTTTTCATTGCCGCGGTCAGTTTCACGATCGCGGGGGTGGACACGGTCAGGTCTGGTTCCGCCGCCTCGGCGACTGGAATCAGCATCGCCAGGAGACGTGCCGTGGCGACCCGAACTGATGGTGTCGTGCCGAAGAAGAGCGAACCTCGGTCAGGTGCTGGAGCCGGTGGGGTCACGGTCCCAGGGCTAGGTTGGTCACCCCACACATCTTGAATAATCCGGTCGGCGACCTTCTCGGCGGCGGCGGCGGGAAAATAGATGTTGATCGTGACGCACGCGCCAATACCGAACGTGACGAGGAACAACCCTATCCGTGTTATCTGTTGCATCGTGCCTCCATTTCTCTTGCGTGATTCGTTACTGGACCACCGGACCTTCACTGCGTGTCGCGTTCTTGAGCCGTTCGAGGAGTTCAGACCAATGGACCCGGCGACTATGGCCAATAATGTTGATGCGAGGAAGCCCCCACCCGCCTTTCACGATATAGTACCCTCCCTCCTCGGCTGGCTCTACCCCGTCCATCAGACACACATTGTGTTGGAGCTGACAGGTAATCCCCAGCCGCTCATAGGTGAACTCGTCAAACACCCGCATGAAGCTGCGGGATAACGCGCCACTCATGCCGCCGAGACTCGACAAGTTGTCGATGGCTTTTTGGCTGATGCGGTGGGAGGAGTCGTCATCCACGGGGGTCGCGAACCGCGCGACGAAAGAGACCGGCTGCCAGTCTTGGAGCAGCAAGTCATGGACACTCCCACTGAGTTGCCCCTTAATCGTCCCAAATGAGAATGCGCCAGTGAGCGCTTCCATATCAATGTGGTCGATATCGATATCCGCCGTCAGTTGTGGCACCAGCGTCATCGGCTGCTCCAAGCGCAAATTCCCGACCGTCACCGTCCCGTTGAAGACGTCCATTTGGAGGGTCCCGTCCATGGTGACCGCGCCGTCCTTGTATGTAACCTGAGGAATCCGACCAGCCAATTTTCCCGCGAGCAATGGCCACCCCATGACGGTACTGAAAGCCTCCATGGAAATGGGCGTCACGGCGCCGCGAAAAAGCCAGGCGCGTTGCGGCGTGCCGATGTCTTGCATGGCGAACTCGTCAATCCGTAGGGTCCCATCGAGAACGGGAATCGTCGCCGGTTCCAGCAGACGAAGCGCCGTCCCCTGTGTTTGCAACGCCACCTGGCCCGCGCCAAGGGTAATGGCGTAGAGTTCACCACCACGCCATTGGAGCGATGACGGGTGCGGGTCGGTCGTCTCCCCAGTCCACGTCAGGCTGCCCGTGAGCCCATCAAAGTGATACCGCTCGTCCTGATCGCGCAAGGACAGATCCGCGAGCGTGGTCTGAAGCGTCGTCGAGCCTGGCCCCGCATGCGCGATGCTCAGACCAATGGTGCCGGTACTCTCAATGGCGTCGAGGGCGGTGCCAAGCAAAAAAGGTTGGACGTACACGCGATATATTTCACTGACTGACGTCGGTGGGACATCGACTCGCGCCGCCGTGACGTGAAGCCCGTCAGCCAGCGCGAAGGAGGCCTGGCCGCGTGCGGTCACGACGCCAGGATGCTCAAACACCAAAGAGGAAATCACCACCTGAGAGATGGCGGGAAACCACTGCGCATCCACGGCAAGCGTGATCGGAGAAGACGGTGGTTCAAGAAAGACCGGCTCGACATACAACTGGCCACGGGTGAACCGCAATTCGCTCTGGATTTGCCAGTGCGATTGCCGGTGTTCCACATGCAGGGTGAAGGGCGCGGTCAAATGTTCGCCCACTCGTCGCGATTGAGCATCGGAGAAGCTGAACTCCTCGACGTGTCCTTCCATCGTTGCGTCGCGTACCTGTTGTGCATGCCCGGTGAGATGTCCGCTCGCGTGCAAGAGCCCGGCATATTTGAAGTCTGGTGGGGGCTGTGGGAGCCAGGAAAACACCTCGCCCCACCGACCTGGGAACTGCGTGAGATTGAGCGCAACGGCACGAAAGGTCGCCTGCCAGTTGGACGGAGTGAAGTGCCCGTCAAGGGACACGGTCCCACCAACAACCGCGATATCCGTCAATGCAAACCGCGCTTCCTGAGTTTTGATGTGATACTGAAACGCGATCTTCACCGGCGTGCTGGCAAGGAGCGGGGTGTGCAGTTCAAGCTGCCCAGATGGACACAAGACGGTTTCGGCGGAGATCGTTGCTCGGGGACAGGCGATGGTGATGTCGGTGAGATGTTGAAGGGGCGCGGGGAGCGTGAGGTGTTTCGCCGACAGCCGCACGTCGATAGCCTCGGACGTGTGGTACTCAACGTCGAGGTCCAGCTCGGGGACGAGCCACGCACCATACGTGATGTTGGTGAAATGGAGATGGAGCGCGAGCGGCGTCGCCGATAAAAAAGGGGTGGCGACAACAATCACCAAGAGGACCGTCATCACCATGAACCACCGAGGGTGGAGGTACAGTGTCATGAAAGAAGAACACCGGCGGCACGTTGCGTCGTGCCCGCATCAGCATAAGAGAAAGGTTCCGCGAGGAACCACTCCACATGGGATCCGCTGCCTCAGTCCTCAGTCCTGGCGTTTCCTGGTTCCTTGCCGAGATACGCCGCCAGACTTTCGCCATCAGCCTCAAGGCTCGCGTACAGACGACCACCGGAGGTTTCCACGCGAGGCACGGGTCGGAGCCCCGCGCGTTCCGAGAACTCACGCACAGTGCGACCAGGACCTTGGACGCCGATCAGGGCTCCTTTGGTGTCATAGACCCAGCCATGAAAAGTACAGGTGAAGGTGCGCGCATTGCCGTGCGCGTGGCGGCAGACGGGCACGCTCCGATGACGACAGACGTTGAGCAGCACCCGGAGCTGACCATCTTCTCCGCGCACGACAATGACGGACCGTTTCGCCAACCGGAGCAGCTTAAAGTCGCCGACATTGGGAAACTCATTCTCCCGCGCAAGGTAGCACCAGGTGGAACTCTCCATGCCTCTCCCTCGTATCAAGATCATCGCCTTCGCTAGCGGACCGTGGCGGGGCGTTGGGGCACACAGTAATGCCCGTTGTGCTCCAAGCATTGCCTGGCCGGACGCTTAGAGCCGCAGATGTTGGCGCGGATTTTCAGCGTAGTAGTGATCCAACAGCTCAGCCGCTTGCCGGGCACGCTCGCCACCATCTTTCGGGACCTGGATCATCAGTTTCAGGTACAGGTCTCCGGTCGTGTGCGCTTTGGTATCGGCGACGCCTTTGCCCTTGAGGCGTAGGGTTTGGCCGCTTTGACTGCCTGGAGGAATCTTGACCTTGACGTCGCCTCCCGGAGTGGGAACGGTGATGGTGGCGCCATTGATCGCTTCACCAACGGTGACAGGCACGTCAAGGGAAAGATCGAGCCCGTTACGACTGAGGACCGGATGCGGTTGCACGCGAATCACCAGATAGAGGTCTCCGGTCAGTCCGTGCGGAGTCAGCGCGGCCCCTTTCCCAGCGAGACGAATCCGCGAGCCGTCATCAACACCAACCGGAATCTTGACGGTGAGTCGCTCCGGGGTGGTGATGCGGCCGCTCCCACCACACGGGGGGCAATTCCCGACCCTCAGATGACCTTCTCCGCCACAGCGTGCACAGGTCCGCGCGAAAGCCGAGGTCTTGGGGTCCGCCTTCACCCGCCCATGTCCCTGACATTCTGGGCACGTGATCGCACGTCGGCCCCCACGCCCCCCAGACCCGTGACACGTGGGACAGGGAGTGGGCCGTTGCACGGAGACGATTTTTTCCGCGCCACGAATGGCTTCGAGGAGATTCAGGTCCAGGCCGTACTCAAGGTCTTCGCCCGGTTCCTCGACCGGTGCGGTGCGTCTTCCGCCGCCACCGCCGCGAAATAAGTCACCCATCAAATCTTCAAAGTTGAAGCCCGCGTCAGAGGATGTCCGCCGTGCGCTACTCCGGCCAAAAGGAGCGCCACCACTCCACTGTTTGTGGGCCCGTACCTTTTCGGCGTCGAAGCCTGCTTGCAGTCCTTCTTCACCGAACTCGTCGTAGAGCTTGCGTTTGCGTTCGTCGCCCAGGGTGTCGTGGGCCTCAGAGATTTCCTTGAAGCGTTCCTCGGCGTCTTTTTTCCCAGGGTTGACGTCAGGGTGATATTTGCGGGCGAGTTGGCGATACGCCTTCTTGATCTCTTCAGGTGAGGCGGTGCGGCTGACGCCTAGCACCGTATAGAAATCCTTGCGTGCCACCTATTTGATCTCTTCGGCAGGATGGTGGACCGGCCAGACTTTCCCCGCGGCGATCTCGCGCAGGGCGGTCACCGCTTCTTTATTCTCGGAACTCACCATCGGGGGGGCTCCTTTGAGCAAATCTTTCGCGCGTCGCGCGGCGACGACAATCAATTCAAAGCGATTGGGGATCCTCTGTAAACAATCTTCAACAGTAATACGTGCCACGTGCTGTCTCCTTTGCCTTCAGTCATGAAGGCGGTGGGCTCTTGATCAGTCATACCGCAAAGCGGAAAGTAAAGAAACACACAAGGCCCACGGCAACGAGAACGGTCATTCGTCTTCGTCTCTTGGAATGCCGGTTTCCCCACCACGTAAGGGACGCGGAGCAAAGTGCCCTTGCACGGAAGCAGCGGAGGGAGGAGTCCACGATTGTGCCTGTGGCGGTC
>JABFSC010000035.1 GCA_013140885.1 Deltaproteobacteria bacterium
CTGCTGAATCGTTCGTTCAATGTGGGCGACCTCTTGATTCTCATTGGCCAGCTCAACTGGGCGATTTTCACCGTCTATGGACGCATCGTGCTCGCCCGCCGCTCGGCCATCGCGGCGACCGCGAGCGCGTATCTGACCGGGTCGGTGATCTTGTTTCCGTTGATGTCCCTGGAATCGCCCGCCGCGCTTCTTCCGCGCTTGTCACCACCGGTGCTCCTAGCGGCGGCCTATCTCTGCATTCTCTCGCCCCTCTCGAATTTCTGGTACTCCAAGGCGCTGGCCAAGGTGAGCCCGCATCAGGCTGCCGTGTTCATGAATCTGATGCCGATTATCGTACTGCTGTTCTCCGCGCTGGTGTTGGGCGAGCGCATCACGTCGGTACAGATCATTGGCACGGTGATGGTCATTAGTGGCGTGATCGTGACGACGCGGTTCTGAGGGAGTTATCAGTTTCAGGTTTCAGGTTTCAAGTCCCAAATCCGAAATCCCAAATCCTCTCAACGATTCCGACTTGCCAACACTGAGACCAGAACAGTGAGGAGCAACGCTGGTCCCCAGCCAGCGAGAAGCGGCGGTAGAATTGCCCCATAACCGAGCGACGTGCTGACGCCCGTGAGGAGAATATAGCCCACTCCCAGGCTGCTACTGACGAGAATCGTGATCGCTGGACCGGGAAATGGTGGTCCGGTAATCGCGAAGAAGAGCGCGACGGCGGGCAGCAGCAAACAGGCGAGCGGGGCCGCAAGCTTGGTATGAAAATCGACGCGATACGGCGTGGCGTTATAGCCGCCGGCTTCCGCATCGCGGATCGCGTCCGTCAGTTGACGTGTATTGAGGTGCATGGTGTCGAGCGTCGCGCTGGGCGCTTCCCCCAGTTGCGCGCGATTCGGAGCCGAGAGCATTTGCAGCCCTTGATCGGAAATCCCGATGCGTACCGGGTCGGTGAGTTCCCACACCCCGTTGCCGATATGGCGCGCGGTGCGCGCATCCGTGCGGCTCACCGGCAACCCGTTTTCTCCTAACTCATAGATGGATAGTCCTTGCGCCTCTCCCAGTTTGGGGTTGAGTTGCGTGGCTTGATAGAGCTGGGTGTTGCCCTGATACCAAATCATCTGCCGTTTCAGGTTGGCTTCTGGCCCCTTGTTCTTGATCTCTTCATCCTTCAAGCGGTCGGCATGCGCGTTCGTTTTGGGGACAATCTCCTCATTCAGCCAGAAGGAGCCGGGAATAAAGAACGCCGCGATCAGGAGAATGGGCATGAGCGCGCGCGCGACCGCGACCCCACAGGCGCGCATGGCGGTGATTTCACGGTTGGCGGAGAGCTGACTCACGGTCAGCGTGGTCGCGAGCAGCAAGGCCATTGGCAGGATGCGGGACAGTAGCAGTGGTGAGCGGGCCCCATAAAAGTGCGCGACATCGAAGGCACTCGCTTGATGTCGCGCGAACCATTGCAGGCGTTCGAGCACATCAACGAGCAGGTAGCCCACGAACAGCAGGCCAAGCGACAGCAGCATGAGCGGCAGATATTGCCGGGCCACGTACCGTTGCAGCACGTAGCGGCCAATTCGTGGCATCGGTTGTGTTTCGCCAGGCGCGCTGTTCGTCGTGCTATCGGGACTCGCTTTGTGCGAGAGGACGATCCACCGCTTGCGAGGCCAGAGCAGCAATACCGCGAAGAGTATCACCAAGATATTTGGCGCCCAGACGCCGCCCCACACAGGGAGCAGACTGGCGTAGATCAGTCCTTCTCCGAGTTGCGTGAGAGCATAGTAGCCGAGGGTCGCGATCAACCCACTCACGCCACCAGCGGCGCGCGAGAAGCGACGACTGACAACCACCAGCGCGACCGCGAGCAGGCCAAACGCGATCGCCGCGGCGGGGTAGGCGATGCGGCGGTGCCATTCCACCGCCGCGCGCAGTGCGGTACGGGGATCACTGGTGGTGGTGATCGTGCTCCGCAGCTCGCTCATGGGTGCTCCGGCCAGCAGTTCCACTTCTTTCGTCGTCGCCGGGTTTTCTTGCAACGTATGATAATAGGTGCCGAAGCGCGTCTCTTCATTGCGTTGGGGTGGAGCCGGGAGCATCACGCCATCGGACAACATCAGTTGCGTGCTCCGCGCATCAATCGGACTCAACTCGCCCCGTTCCGCGAAAATAACTTGCCCTGGTTCGGGAATCCACAACAACACGCCGCGCAGTTGATCGCCACGGGCCGAGACCTCGCGGGCGACCATTCTGACCTTACTGAAGTCGTAGACCGTTCCCGCGCGGAGCGAGAGGCCGGGATTTTCCGTGCCCATGCGTTGCAGCGTGGCCGTCAACGAGCGTGTGGCCCACGGCGCGGCGAAGAGGGACAGCAGGAGCCCCATCACCATGAGTGCGCTTGTGTACACACACACGGGATCGACGAACCGACGCCCTGAGATACCCGCGGCTTCCATTGACAGCAGCTCAAAGTCGGATTTAAGCCGACCGAGACCGACCAGCGCGCCGACGAGGACCGCGAACGGCAGGGTTTGCGACAGCAATGGCAGTAGCTCGTAGAAGGCGATAGTGGCGACCGCGGAGAGCCCAAACCCTCGGTTAATGACTAAGTCCGAGAAGCCAAGCATGTCTTTGGTCAGGACGAGGGTCGATAACCCGGCTAGTGCGATCACCGTCGGGCGGATCAGCTCGCGGATGATGTACCACCGCAGCGTGGGGCCGATGTGTCCGGTGCGGAGGGGGCTGTTCGCTTGTGGCTGGACTGTGGTGACAGGTGAGTCGGACCGCGACGAGTTCGACGAGTCCGAGGGAATTGTCCGTGACGAGTTGGTCGTGGGGGTTTTGTTTGCTCCAGGTGGCGGCGGAGCTTGCTTGCGCGTCCTTGATTTTTTCACGGGCTTCTCTTATACCGGCGCGAGTGGTGAGCAGACAATATCATCCGCGTCATTCAGGGCGGATACGAACTCTCTCAAGGAATCGGCATGATTCCCTTCTGACTATGCAAGCCAAAAACCCATGAAAGTCATCATATTGTGCGCGGGGCAGGGGCGGCGGTTACTTCCTTTTACCGAAGAAGAGCCGAAATGTCTTCTCACGGTTGACGAGGACCGTTCGGTTCTCGAATTGCAATTACGAGCACTGGCGTGGTGCGGGATCACGGAGGTCACCATCATGGTGGGCTTCGGCGCGGACCGGGTCGAGCGCTTTCTCGCGGAGCGTCCGATGCCTGGGTTGACGGTGCGCACGCGCTACAATCCTTTTTTCGATACGAGCAATAATCTGGTCACCTGTTGGGCGGCGGCCGCCGAGATGACCGAGGATTTCATTTTGCTCAATGGCGACACGCTCTTCGACCGCGACGTGCCGCGGCTGTTGCTGACCTCGCCCGAAGCTCCGGTCACGCTGGTGATTAACCGCAAGGCCGAGTATGACGACGACGATATGAAAGTCTCGCTCAACGGTGGGCGGAAACTCAAGGCGGTGGGAAAAACGCTGCCACTCGCCACGGTGCACGGGGAGTCGATTGGGTTGATGATGTTTCGTGGTCGTGGTGTGTCCGCGTTTCGGGATGCCTTGGATGTGGCGATTCGCGAGCCGAAAGCGCTGCAAATGTGGTATCTGTCGGTGATTAACTCGTTGTGCCCGTCGTCGCTGGTGGAAACCGTGGCGCTGGATGGGCGGTGGTGGGCTGAGATCGATACGTGCGAGGACCTCGCCAAGGTCCGTGCCCACTTTGCGAGTCAACAATCTCCGGTTGTGGGTGTTTTTCCCGCGGCGCGATATGAATAGCGACGCATTCAAGGACATCGAAAAACTCGAAACCGACCTCTGGGAGGCCGCCGACAACCTCCGCGCCAACTCCAAGCTCACCTCTAGTGATTACTTCATGCCGGTGCTTGGGGTCATCTTCTTGCGCCACGCGGCGAATCGCTTTGACGCGGCGCACCGGCAGATCGAGGCCGACCAGGCCAGTGGCAAGATGCCCAAGCGCAAGGTCCTGCCGGCCGACTACATCGCCCGCCGCTCGCTCTTCCTGCCCGAGCAGGCCCGCTACGATTCGATCATGCAGCAAGCCGCGGTGAGTGGAGCCGACTTGCCCAGGCTCGTCACCGCGGCGATGACCGCCATCGAGGCCGAGTTCGAGCCGCTCCTCGGCGTCCCGCCCAAGGACTACGGCATCTTCGAGACCAAGGTGCTCGAAGACCTGATGCGGCTGTTCAACAGCGCGCGGATCAAGCAGGCCACCGGCGATGTCTTCGGCCGCATC
>JABFSC010000794.1 GCA_013140885.1 Deltaproteobacteria bacterium
ATGTAGGCGCGCGCATGCGCGTTGGCGAGTGCGGCACTGAGCGCGGGATCCGGCGACCGAAACGCGATTCTGACCAAGCGGGTGCGCGGCACCGGGCGAATATCGAGTCCCCCCAGATACGCGCCGAGCAACTCCGGCTTCACCTCCGTGCCCGCGAGATCGAGTTGCTGGGGAGGCGGCGTGGGTGAAAGGACGCTGAACATCCTTTTTGGCCAGCTCGAAATTTCGCCCCACAGTCGTCCCAGCGGTCCGGGCTCGATTTTCTTCCCGACAAAACTCGCATTGGCATCTAAACTTTGCGCCCGAATGACTTGCACGGCCAAGCCCCGGCTTTTCAGAATCTCGAACTGGGTGCGGTAGTAGTCATACTCATCATAATCAAAGCCGCCGTCGCCCTGGGCATCACGGAGATCAAGCACGCGCGGCGCCTTGCGTTCGATCAGCAGAGTGGTCTCCGCCATATAAATGGGCGTCGTCGTGAGTACGTTGACCGCCGCGATGATCATCGTGAGGAAAAAACACACCACGATGAGGACGCCGTGCTTCCGCACCACTTGCCAATAGTCCCACAAATGAAGGGGTTCGCCCTGGACAATCGCTCCTGGACGCACATCGAACTCTTCGGGTGTAGGGGACGCGGGACGCAGAAAATACGGAGTGAGGTCTTTCATAAGTCGTTCTTAAAAAATCGGAATATTTCCGCCGATATGGACGAGCGTCGTAAATATCTTGTAGACGCCATAAGAGACGAGCTTCGCATTGGTCGAAGTCACCTCGACCACATCCCCTTCTTGCACGCGGAGATCCTCTTCTTCGCCCTTTTTAATTTTCTCCAGATCGGAGGTCAGAAAGGTGCGCGTGCCGGCTTTGTCCGTGCGCAAAATCTTTACCATGCTCGTGTCCGCTGGAAAAAGGACGCCGCCTGCCGCAGTGACCGCGCCGAGCACCGTCAGTCCTGGCGTAACTTTATAAGCGCCCGGCTTCTCGACCCATCCGTCAATGAGGACATCGCCACCGCCGGGCACCATGAACACATCACCAGGTCGAGCGGGCATGGTCATGTAGATTTGCCCGTCACCGTTCGACAGGAATTGCAAATCAATGATGATCGGGTCCGTTTTTTTGAGGAATAGCGGAGCGGCATCCGTGCTCGTGAGTTGTGTGGGAAATAGCGAAAGCAAGGCTTTAGCTTTGTCGCTTTCCAGCGGTTCCGCCGGGATAAACAGAATGCGTTGCGCGGCGGTCCCGCTCAAGCCACCCGCCATCGCCAACAGATCGAGAATCGTGTCAGCCCCACTGGCGAGACTGTAGAGGCCCGGCTTGTTCACCGCACCAATCACCGCCGCTTGGCGACTGCGATATTCACGGACGAACACATTGACCTGCGGGTTGTACATGTATTTATCGAGCCGCTGGCGCAATTGCTCGGTCATCTGGTCTTGTGTCAGCCCTTTGGCTTGAATCGTGCCAAGAAAGGGGAGGGAAATCGCCCCTTCGCCAGAGACGCGAATCGTGCGATTCTCCAGCTCTTTCATCGCCGGCACGGACACTTCAATCACGTCACCAGGGCCGATGGGATAATCGGTGACTTCCTCGCGCCGCTGCTGCCATACCGCGGCCAGTCGTTCCACATCGGTTTGTTCCGTGTTGATGCGCCCGGTGGCGTTGGGCGCGCTGCCCACTGGGGCATCGGGAACCGCTTGTGAAAACTGAGGCGCGGATGACGACGAAGTCGCCATCCGTGGGGGTGCCGTCGGCACGCAACCAATACAGAGGAACGGCAGAAAAGTGGAGACAAGCGAGATGCGACGAAACTGCTGACCAGTCATTATCCTTCCTAGTTGTTCGTTACCGCGACGGACTCGCTGGAGGTGGATTGGTATTGTTATTCGGATTTCCTCCCCCTCCACTCAACAAAACACCGAGCGAGACCCCACCTCCAATAACAAGCACGCCTGTGCCAACCGTGGCGACGGTACCAAACGTGCCCCCTGGACCGGCGGCAAGCGATGCGCCCGCTGGACTCCCGTCACTCGCCAATGCCGCGGCGCAACTACACACTCCACCGTTCGTCGCGGAGTCGATTGCAGGAGTCGGCTGATTCGCGGCCCAGTGCACGTCCAGTCCGTCTTTGCCCAGATCGACGGCGGCGGTCCGCGTCAGGAATTGTGTAGGCAACGCCTCAAGCACGAGGTTGTATTTCCGCGCATCCAAACACTCAATCGCGTAGTTGCCTCTCTCATCCGTGATGCGCCGAGCGATGATCTCCTGATTCTCGGAGTCGAACACCGTCACTTTCACTTTCTCAATGGGGTTGCCTTGCGCATCAACCACTTTCCCGACGAGATTGCTCCGGGAAACGGTTCTCCGCTCGTCATCGTCTTTTTTACTCAACCACCCGGTCCCACATCCACACACGCCACCACCGACCCGCGTGGTCGCGACGGCGGGAACCTCCGCATTCGCGGCCCATTGCACAATTTGCCCGTCTTTCCCCACATTGACGACGACGGTTTGACCAACAAATCGCTCAGGCAGAGC
Source organism: Deltaproteobacteria bacterium (assembly GCA_013140885.1). Lineage (GTDB taxonomy): Bacteria > Desulfobacterota > Binatia > Bin18 > Bin18 > JABFSC01. The sequence goes on from JABFSC010000794.1 coordinate 2,542, forward strand.
ACTGAGTTCCAAGTGATACTCACGCGGATCAAGGCACTCAATGACATATTCCCCTTGCGCGTTGCTCACCCCACGCGCCACGATCTCTCGGTTCTGAGGATCGAGGACCGTCACTTTCACCTTCGCCAGAGGATTGCCCTGGGCGTCGGCGACCTTGCCCACGATGTTACTGCGCACCCGTGTTGAGTCGACATGCTTGTGCTCAAGCGTGTCTTCAGCGTAAGTCCTCGACCAAAGAGGAATGAGCACAAACATGAAGATCAAAAAGAGAAAGGTTACCACCCTGGAGTGATTTTTCATGTTAGTTCCGGTTGTGCCTGTAGTAAGACTATCTTGTGAGAGTCTGGATATTTACCAGACCATGTTTATATCGTCACAAAAGCAAATCGCTTTAATCCCATGTGCATTTCCCCCATTACGGTCCCGTAAGCCGCCTTAGGATACACATCGGAAAAATCCGATGCAAACGTCGCTTATTCCTATTTTTCGACGCAGTGGCTTTTGTTGCTCGTATGACGGATGCCGAAATGGGGCAGAAAACGAAAAAAGTGCCCGAATACCTGACTAAGCCACAGTGGATACCGCCGCCACAAGGAGGTTGCGGGAGACTGCCCGGTCCATCGGGCCTGATAACTGGCTGAGGGAAAAATCAGACGCCGGAGATGGCGGACCTTCCCACGCCAGCTATCTTCCCACAACAAGGTCAGGATCGGGTTGAACGGCGGACCAACATCGGCTCGCGCGGTATGCAACACGCCGCCGCGCCAACGCAACAGAGTTTGTCCAACATGCCAACTGATTCCCGGCGGCGGGCGAATCGCCGCCAGAAAATCGGCGGGAACCTGGCTGCCCAATAACTGTCGCGTCAAAGAGACGGTCAAATAGACCCGCGTGCGCATTCGCGCGGTCCGAATCGTGTGCGCAAGAGCAGCCCACGACCAGGTCGCTCCCCATCGTTCAATAACCAGCGCTACATCCACCAACTGTTTGAGAAATCCAAACGTGTCCTTGGCGGCATTCTGACAGAGGATCAAGAACAGATCGGGCGGGGCCATCGTCCAGATTTCGCGCCCGTGCCACTCGCCACGAGTCGCCCCACTCCACACCTCGGCCATATCGCGACGCGCGATGTGAGCCCGCACGATGTCCCAGTGCAGCTCCACCGTTACGGGCAACGCGCGCCGATCATCACTCACGAACGTATAATGATAGGACTCTTCTTCATGCTCACGCGGACGACCACGGCGATACCCCAACTCCTGGAGTATCTGTTCAGCGGCCTCAAGGTCGTGCGGTCGCACCAACAGATCGAGATCGCCCGTCATGCGGAGAGTCACATCGCCATAGAGTAACTCGCTCAACCACGGCCCTTTGAGCGGCATGACGGGCAGCGCGGCCTGATTCAATGCGGCCAGGACGCGGAGCAATTCCTGCTGGAGGTACAGGTTGCGCACCAAGTTTTCACGCATCAGCACCGCGAGCGTTTTTCGCACGGTATCGGGCACCATCTCCAGGGGAACGGCATGCAGATAGCGAGAGAGGAGCGGGACAATCTCATGTCGCTCGGCGAGGGCGACGATCTGCTCCCAATCAAGCACGGAGGCCAGCAGCTTCGTCAACTGCTCGTAACGTTCCGGCGTCACTTGGGGGTGCGCCGAACACAACAAGACCCGGTCTTCAACACCGAGGCCATGTGATGGGAGTGTGAGCA
>JABFSC010000400.1 GCA_013140885.1 Deltaproteobacteria bacterium
GTGGAACAACACGGCGCGGGCGAGGCGTACTTACCAGTGCTCGAAGCCTTAGGGCGGATTGGACGGGCAACGGATGGCAAGCAGTTCGTCGCGCTGCTCCATCAGTATGCCCCGACGTGGCTGGTGCAAATGCCCGCGCTGGTGGGAGCGGCGGAGTTGACGGTATTACAACAACGCGTGGTCGGGACCACACGCGAGCGCATGTTACGGGAGATGGTTGAAGCCATCGAAGCGCTCGCCGCGCAACGCCCACTGGTGTTGTGGCTTGAGGATTTGCATTGGGCCGATGCGTCGACCGTGGATTGGTTGGCGGCCGTGGCGCAGCGGCGCTCACCGGCGCGCGTGTTGGTCATTGGCTCCTATCGTCCATCTGACTTGAGCCTGAGTGGTCATCCCTTGCGAGCTGTCAAGCAAGAGCTGACGGCGAAGGGACAGTGTGAGGAAGTGTCGCTGCCCTTCCTGTCAGCGGACGACGTGACACACTATCTGATGAGACGGTACGCGCCGCAACAGTTTCCCTCGGGATTGGGGGCCGCGATTCGGCGGAATACCGATGGCAATCCGTTGTTCGTGGTGAACATGGTGGACTATCTCGCCGCTCAAGGGGTGATCGCGGAAATTGAGGGTTACTGGCGCTTACGCACCCCGGTCACCGAAGTCGGACGTGGCGTGCCCGAAAGTCTGCGCCAATTGATCGACAAGCACATTGAGCGGCTGAGCGAGGACCACCAACGCGTGCTGGAAGTGGCGAGTGTCGCTGGGGTGACATTTTCCACCGCGGCTGTGGCGGCGGGAGCGGAGGTGCCGGTCGAGCAAGTCGAAGAGTGGTGCGAGGAATTGGTGAAGCGTGGCCAATTTCTCCAGGCGCGAGAGCCACGCACGTTGCCGGACGGCACGCTGTGCGGAAGTTACGGGTTTCAGCATGCACTGCAACAGGCGGTGTTATATGAGCGGCTCCCCAATCTGCGCCGGATTCGGCTCCATCGTCGGGTGGGCGACAGTGAAGAACAGCGCTACGGTACGCGGTCGCACGAGATTGCCGCCGAACTTGCCGCGCACTTTGAGCGGGGAGGCGATCTGCCTCGCGCGGTCTCGTATCGCCAGCACGCCGGACACAACGCGCTACGCCAACATGGCTACCAAGAGGCGATCTCCCACTTCAAACGGGGGCTCGATTTACTAGCGACATTTCCAGACACGCCGGAGCGCAGGCAACAAGAACTCGCGCTGCAAGTGGCCCTGGGATCGCCCCTCCAAGCTCTACAAGGGTATGGCTCCTCCGAAGTGGAAGCGGTCTATACCCGCGCCCGCGAGCTGACCCAAGGCATCGAGACCACGCAACTCTTTCCCGTTTTGCGGGGGCTCTATGTCTTCTATTTGCTCCGAGGAAGGATACAGACAGCGCACGAACTCGCGGAGCGCCTTCTCAGTTTAGCCCAGAGTGTCCAAGACCCCGCGTTGCTCCTCGAAGCCCATTTCGCCGTGGGACAGGCATTGGTGTTTCGGGGAGAATTCGTCGCAGCCCAGGAACATCTTGAGCGCGGCATTGCGCTCTACGATCCCGTGCGCCACCGCGCCCATGCGTTCCTGTATGGTCAGGACCCAGGGGTCTTTTGCCGACTCTTGGCCGCGTGGAATCTTAGTTTTCTGGGGTATCCAGATCAGGCGCTGCGCATGGGCCAAGAAGCCGAGGCGGTCGCCCACGAAGTCAATCATCCTTTGAGCCTCGCCGCCGCGCACGCTCTTTCCGCCATCACCCTGCAATTTCGTCGCGACGAACACGCAGTCCGAGAGCACGCGGGGGCAGCGGTGACACTCAGCGCTCAACAAGGGTTCCCTTATTTTTTGGCGCTCGGCACTGTCTTGAGAACCTGGGCACTCGTCGAGCAAGGACAACCAGAGCAGGGCCTGGCTCAACTCCGCGAGGGGCTTGCCGCTTTCCGGGCGACAGGCGCGGCGCTCGTGCTGCCACGCTTTCTTGTCCTGCTGGCCGAGGCGTGGGGAAAAGTGGGACAGCCAGAGGAAGGGCTTCGTGTGCTGGAGGAAGCCTTTATGATCGTGGACAAGAATGGAGAGCGGGACTACGAAGCGGAGTTGTATCGACTGCGAGGCGAGCTGATGCTCGCAGGTGCTAGGGGTTGGAGGCTAGGGGCTAGGGAAGGAAAAAGTCTAGTGTCCAAAGTCCAACGTCCAAAGTCCCAAAACCCTAACCCCCAGCCCCTAACACCCAGCACCCAAGCGGAGGCGGAAGGATATTTCCTCAAAGCCCTCGCCATCGCCCAACACCAACAGGCGAAGTCGCTGGAGTTACGCGCGGTGATGAGCCTCGTGCGTCTGCGGCAACACCAAGCGGCGCTCGCTTCACCGAATACGCGAGACGTTTCACACAAACGGCGGACTGAAGCACTCACGATGTTATCGGAAGTCTGCCACTGGTTTACCGAAGGGTTTGACACCAAGGATTTGCGGGACGCCAAAGCGTTGCTTGAGGAATGAGGCCATTGAGAGGTCGCATCATCGGGTCATTGCACGATGATTGTTCACCTCGGAGATGAGGGAGCCGGGGGCTTTCACTCGCGACACAGGAGCCGATGCGGATTTGTCCTGTGGCGCGCATCGGCTCCTGTGTCTTGTCGCTTGCTGTCCTTAGTGAATGGGCCGCAAGATGTGACAGAACGTCCAGTCCGCGGCCTGTTGGCCCTGCCTACGCGCCACGGTGTCCGCGAAGCGGAAATGGATGCCCAGTAACATCCGCGCTTCCACGACATCCGCGGACACATCCGAGAAGCGGGAGTAGGTCCGCGTCTTCTGCACAACCTGGGGCGCGGCACTGGTGACACTGAACGTGAAGACATCTTTCCGGAAGAACAGCTTGAGCGTGCGCATGAACGCGCTAGTGATGCTGTTCACCCCCGACGTGTAGTCTGGGTAGGGCGGATCGTTAATGAGTGGCAGCCACGTCGGGTCGCCGGTGGTCCGCGGGTTGCCGTCGTGGTCACCGTTGAGAATGGCCGTGCTCGGACGCCAGAAGAAGGACTCCCGCTTGACGTCCCAGGCGCTGATCAGCGCGTCCACCCCCGCGCTATTCGCGAGCGCGAAGAGTCGCGCGCTATCCCCGATATCGGTCAGATGGGCGGCGGCGATTTCCCGTACGGTCCGGTTCAGCAGATAAAAAGGGTTGTCGGAATAGAAGTACGCGAGATCAGTCTGCTCGGGCGTCCGCGTGCTGTTGACGCGCGCACCCAGCGCCTTGACCTCGTTATACGCCTTTGCGTATGCGCCGCTGCGTAAAGGCGGTGGCGGCGGTTCAGGCAGGAGTCCGGGGGAGTCCGGCAAGGCCAGAGGCTTGATCGCGCCGAACCACGGCGCGGACATCGGAGCGAAGGCTGGCGGCGTCGGGCGCCACTGGCCCGGGGCGGTGCCGCCGATGAACACTTCTGGATTCAGCGGAAAGCTGCCGTCATTCATGCGGCGAGTGATGATGTTGAGCGCCGCCTGCTGCCCGACGAGCACGCCGGCATCGGTCGCCAGCAGGCCATTCGCGGTCAGGTAGTTCTGATAGGTCGCCTCTATCGACACGCTCTGTGCCGGAAAACGGGTGACTAACACATCGCGCGCGGCCCTCGCGGCCGCGGCCACTGGTGAGCCCGCGGCACCGACGATCGGGGCGTTATACGTTTCGAACCGGTGCTGAAACGCCTGGATCGCGTCGTGCACCGCGATATGCACTATCGCGAAGTCGAGACTGGGTGTGGGTGTCGGACGACTGCCCGCGCCAATGACGGTCTGCGTGATGGCGTTCCAGTCGGTGACCACGTCAGCACTCGCCGAGACCGCTGACAAGCTGAGCATCAGCAGAGAGCCAAGGATCCATCCATGCCCTCTGCGAGTCTTCGTCGGGCGCATTCCCTGGTTTTGCGGTTGGTGTGGGGCTGTCCAGCGTGACGCGATGAGCAGCCTGCTGATGGCCGTGAGCCCGAAAAGCTTTCCGGTTGTGGTGTGCCTGTCCATGATATTCCTCCTTTAAGGGTTACCGTTGTTCCCCCACGCTTTCGCCATCTTGGCCAATAAGGCGTGGTGCGGGTCGTGAGTCTCCTGGCGATGATGAGTGATGAGTGATGAGTTCTCCGCATCTCTGTTTCCTTTCCCTATCTCGCCTCCTTTCTCTGTCGCAGTGCACTGTGTCTGCTCAGCAAGGCGTGACAAATGGTGGAACAATTGTTCACTGGCGGA
>JABFSC010000459.1 GCA_013140885.1 Deltaproteobacteria bacterium
TTTAAGGGGAAAAATCAAAAGGCAAAAGGCAAAAATCAAAGGGCAAAAATGAAGACAATTCCTTGCCCTTCATTTTCAACTTTCAACTCCTTTCCCGGAGGTTCCATGAGCATTCGCGTTCTCGATCCCACATTTGAAGAAGCACGGACCGAACAGTCGATAGTGACCGGTCTGAAATCGTTGGCGAATTGCACCGTCGGACTGTTGGACAATAGCAAGATCAAAGTGCGGGAGATTCTTGATACCGTCGAAACACTGCTCCGCGCCCAACATGGCGTGAAACATATTGTCCGATTGAAAAAACCCGATGCGAGTCGGCCCGCCTCGCCAGAGATTATCGCCGCGCTGGCCGGGTGTGATGCGTTCATCTCCGCCGTCGGTGATTGAGGGAGCTGTTCGTCGTGCAGTTTGCACGATGCCCTCTCCGCCGAGAAAGTCGGTATTACCGCCACGGCCATCATTACCGACCGCTTCATGCAAACCGCCCAGACGATGGCGCAGGTTTCCGGGTACCCAGGCTATCGCTTCGCGGTGATTCCACACCCGATTAGTAACAACAGCGACGAGGTCCTACGCACCAAGGCCGAGTCCGCTGTCCAACAATGCGTTGAAATTTTGCTGAACCGTTAGCTGAACCGTTAAAGGAGGGACTCCCATGCAGAAGATCAGTAAGGACCATGTTGTGCGAACGTTTGACGCCACCCATCCACCCGCCGCGCGAGTGCGTCCTGGGGATGTGTTCGTCATGGAAACCAACGACCGTTTCCGTGGCTGGAATGACGGCAAGGCGTGGCCAATGGAGCAACTGACCGTGATGACCGGCCCGGTCTACGTGGAAGGGGTGAAACCAGGGCAGGTGATGACCGTGGAGATTCTTGATGTCCGTCCCACCCAAGGGTTTGGCTATGTGATCGCGATCCCTGGGTTCGGCATGTTCAAGGACAAAGTGGAGTTTCGCAAGAAGATCGTGCCGATTGAGGGGAATCAGGTGCGCTACAGCGAGACGATCACGCTGCCGTATGCGCCGATGGTCGGCAAAGTCGGTCTCGCGCCCGCGCAGGGCTCGTTGCCAAGCAATGCGTCTGGCGCGTTTGGGGGAGAACTGGCGAATACGCAGGTTGGTCCTGGTGCCACGGTCTATCTGCCCGTGTTCGTCGAGGGCGGGTTGCTGACGATTGAAGACGTGCATGCGCGCATGGGTGACGGCGAGGCCGCGGCTTCGGCGGTGGAAATGGCGGCTGAAGTAACGATGCGCTGCGGGGTCGCGAGCGAACTCAAACTCGCGCGCCCAATGGTGGTGACACGCGATGAAGTGTTGACGCTGGGAGAAGGAGAGACGATGGAAGCGGCGGCGCGGATGGCGCTGGAGGGGATGGCGAATCTGTTGATGGAACGGACAAAGATTGATCAAACCGAGGCGGCCATGTTGGTGAGTGTCGCCGCGGACATGCGGATTTCCTACCTGGGCGGGACCCCGTATCAGGTGCGCGCGGCGATGAAGCGAGAAATCGTTGGGTTGTGAGCCGCTCACCGCGCGAGATTGTCGGATGACGGACTATGAGCAGCGCCGTCCGTTGAGTCCCCCTTTGCCGCCATCGCGGTTTTGCAACTGGAATGTTAGAGATGCTGAACGGAGTATAGATCAATGACTGTTCCTCCTCTTCATCTTCAACTCCCAGAGGCAATCTATCAGCGCTTACAACGGGTGGCCGAGGGAACGAACCAACCGCTGCAGAGCATCGTCATCCAAACGATCCGCGGGAATTTGCCTCCATCGCTTGACGACCTCCGTCCCGAGTGGCGTGAGGCCGTCGCCGACTTGCCCGCTTTAAGTGACGAGGTGCTCTGGGAGATCGCACGGGAGCCATTACCCGCTCGACAGTGGCGCCGTCATCAGCGCTTACTGCGCAAAATACAGGAAAGCGTTCTCACCGACGGCGAGAAGACCGAACTCGCGGCTCTGCGTACGGACGCCGATCGGTCTGTTACCCGACGCTCTTACGCTCTTGCATTACTCAAGTGGCGTGGGCACACCCTTCCGTCAATTGATGGAGAGTGAATGCCCAGACGTTCCCGGCTCACAGCGACTCTTCGCCGACAAATCATGGAGCGAGAGGGCCAACGCTGTGCCTACTGCCGCAGTCCGATGCTCGTCGGCATTCCGATGATCGTCGATCACATCGTGCCGCTTGCCGCCGGCGGCTCTTCAACGTCCGAGAATCTCTGCCTGGCGTGTTACCGCTGTAACGAATTCAAAGGTCCCCGAACAGAGGCAAGGGATCCTTACGACGGACGACAGATACCACTCTTTCATCCGCGACAGCAGCAATGGCGTGACCATTTCGCCTGGGGCCCAGAGGGCGAAACAATAGTAGGTTTGATCCCCCTCACCCTGGCCCTCTCCCAGCCGGGAGAGGGAACCTGGAAGCGGCCTCGCTACTATTACCGAACTTGGACGTCAAGATTCATTAGGGTTTGGGCACGCCGATCTGCTCACAGATAGTGCGGACAGTGGTCTCCTTAATCTCGCGATGGCGCGGCACGGCGACCGAGCGTTTGTTCCGCGGATTGTGATAGATGGAATGCCGCCCGCCTTCTCGATCCAGAGAACAGCCGTGTTGTTCCAGATGCCGAATCAAGTCCCGCCGCTTCATGGCGTGGGAATCTCAACGCGGAGCGTTTCCCACACCGCATTCGTGGGGACTTCTTTCACCGCGTGGTCGCGGTAGCTCTCCAGCAGCAGTTCGACGGCTTCTTTAATCATGGCCCGCGCTTCCTGTAGGGTTTTGCCTTGAGTAACCGCGCCGGGCAACTCGGGCACGGTCGCCATGATCCAGCCGTCTTCAATCTCCTGATACACCACGGAGTAGTCCCGTGTCATGGTTCACTCCCTCTCGCTTTTGCTGAAGCTTACGTCTATACGCTTCCCCCGCGTTTGACCACCTCCGGGAAATCCACTATACCCTGACACAACTGTCTTAGTTCAGCTTTTCCACATCAATCTCACACGAATCATAGGATTGTACGGACACCCACCTTATGGAATTTCCGCGTATCAAACGGCTGCCTCCTTATCTTTTTGCCACGCTCGATAAAATGAAAATGGAAGCGCGGCGGGCAGGAGAAGATATTATCGATTTCGGCATGGGGAACCCCGACCACGCCTCACCCCCCCATGTCGTCGAAAAACTTATTGAGGCAGCGAAAAAACCTCAGAACCATCGCTATTCCACGTCGCGCGGGATTTATAAGCTGCGGCTGGCGATCTGCAATTGGTATAAACGGCGCTATGGGGTCGAGCTGGACCCGGAAAGCGAAGCCGTGGTGACCATTGGCTCGAAAGAAGGACTCGCGCATCTGGCCCTGGCCATGCTCGGTCCTGGCGATGTGGCGATCTGTCCAAGCCCGACCTATCCCATTCATCACTACTCCGTGGTGATCGCCAATGCGGACTTGCGTGTCGTGCCGTTACGGCCAGGAGTCGATTTTTTCGCGGCGTTGCAAGAGACCGTTCGTCAATGTTGGCCACGTCCCAAAGTGCTGCTGATGAGCTTCCCTCATAATCCGACCACGACCGTTGTCGATCTTGATTTTTTCCGGCGCGTGGTCGATTTCGCCCGCGAGCACAATATCTTCGTTGTCCATGATTTCGCCTACGCCGATCTCCATTTTGATGGCTACGAACCGCCGAGCTTTCTTCAGGTCCCTGGAGCAAAGGACCTCGGCGTCGAGTTTTTCACGTTGTCGAAATCGTATGATATGCCCGGTTGGCGTGTGGGCTTCCTGTGTGGGAACGCCGAAGCGATTCAAGCCCTCTCCCGGCTCAAGAGTTATTTCGATTATGGCATTTTCCAGCCGATCCAAATCGCCGCGATTCAGGCGCTCAATGGGCCGCAAGACTATGTCGAGGGCGTGCGCCAGCGCTATCGCCGCCGCCGTGATGTCCTGATCGACGGGTTGGATCGAGCCGGGTGGCATATCCCTAAGCCCAAAGGCACGATGTTCGTGTGGGCGGAAATTCCCGAAGAGTACCGGGCGATGGGCTCAATGAAATTCGCGGAACTCTTGCTGACCGAAGCCAAGGTATCCGTCTCCCCGGGCATTGGCTTTGGCGAATATGGTGATGATTACGTGCGGTTCGCGCTGATTGAAAATGAACACCGCACTCGCCAAGCCGTGCGGGGCATTCGCAAAGTGTTTAGTGGCGTCGCTGACCCTGAAGAGCCTCTCATC
>JABFSC010000343.1 GCA_013140885.1 Deltaproteobacteria bacterium
CACCAAAGTCCTGCGCCAGTTGATCGCTGAGGGACATCCCATCAGTGCCGAGGCCTTAGCCCACCTCAGTCCTTATCCCACCGCGCATATCAATCGCCTGGGTCTGTACTCTCTCCAGTTCGATCAGGTGCCGGCTCCCATCGAATATGACCTCCCGCTCTCCGTCTTCCCACAACCGCCACCCCTCACAAGTTCACCCCTGTGATAAAAAATTACACGAATGCGTTCCGGATACCGTGTTGGCGTGTTGATTCGGGTCAGTGACCGCTGGGGCAAGAAATGTTTTAGTGACCTCGAGCAACACCAGATTCGTAAGTTGCGCGCGAAGCTCCAACTAGACGAACCGGAAGTGAGGACACCGCCGATATCTGAACCCCTATCCCGCAGAAGTGCCGCGTCTGCTGCCTAAGTGAGTTAGCAAAAGTTCCTTGAAAAATAGAACATTAGAGCTAAGCTGGCGGCATGCGAAGAGCAAAGAGTCCCGCCGCACTTGGCTTCAATAGGTACGACGAGGAGCGACTCAAGAGAGCGTTGAAACGCGCGGTCGATAAACGCATGTTTCAACGAGTGCAAGCTGTACTGCTGGTTGCTCAAGGACGAGCCATCTCAGAAGTCGCCCTTATGGCCGGGGTCAGTTTGCAGACGGTTTATACCGGGGGCACTCGCTCTCTTACCTCCCGTCAAGTTGTCACTTTCCAGGACGCCCCGCGCAGCGGGCGGCCACGAACCGCTAGGCCCGTGACCCCTGTGCGGATTCTTCGGGAGATACGCCGCACCCCCTTGCAACTCGGCTACCGCACGACGGTGTGGACGGTCCCCTTGCTCACCTGCCATCTGAGTCGCTTGTCCCATTGCACGTTCAGTCCCTACACCCTGCGACGGCGGATGAAGGCGGGTGGGCTGCGGTGCAAACGCCCCCGCTACGTCCATGAAGAGAAGGCGCCACACCGGGCACGGAAAAAAGGGCTCTGGTCCGCCGCTTAAAGCAAATGCCGGCGGATGCAGTGCTGCTTTTTGAGGACGAACCGGTACTGCGCTTGTTTCCCCTCCTCCGCCGCGCTTGGGGTCTCCGCGGAGAAGCCCTCCGCATTGGGATCACCGGGCGCAATGCCAAGCGCGTCTTGTTCGGTGCCTTCAACCCACGGACTGGCCATCGTCTCCTGCTCCAAGCCCCCAATATGAAGCAACTCCACTTCCAATCCTTCCTGCGTCTGTTGCGCCGAGCGTATCGTGAGAGCCCCCTATGGCTGCTCTTGGATGAAGCTCCGTGTCATATTGCCCCCCGCAGTCAAGCGCTCGCGAGACACCTCAACATTGAGTTACTCTGGTTGCCCAAGCAATGCTCCGAGTTGAACGCCATGGATCAGTTGTGGCGTGAGATGAAAGGAAGTATCTCCGCCAATTATCAATATTCAACGATTGATGCGCATGTTGCTTTTGCCCAAGCTTGGCTGTTCTCGCTTACGGATACGGAGGCAAAGCGCAAAGCTGGTATCTTATCAAAGAACTTCTGGCTGCACTCTTTCTTCAAATGACTTTTGCTAACTCACTTAGCCACTTTACAGGAACCGGAGGACTTGACCCACTACAGTAAAGATCCTTTAATTGTTTGATTTTATTGAATAAATGAAAATTTCACATACTAGTGGTGATATTTTAAGAAGCAAAAATCTCACCACTAGTGAATAAAAAACTGTCTTTTTCCCGGAGAAATGCTCTTTTCGGTACAAAAATTGGAGCTTCAAGGACCTTTACTGCAGTGGGACTTGACCCCAGCGCCACATCGGCAAAGCCTCGGTCGGCGGTGAGCCGCACGCGCCGCCGCCCAATGGCCGCTGCACCCGCGTAACCGTCCGCCGGATCACCGCTATTTCGTACCGCAGCATGCGCCCCTTGAGCACCGTGGCGGCGTAGGCTCGCCAATAAATCGGCACGCCGCGCCCGCCCATTAGCAAGGCGACCATCAGTAAATGCTGGTCGCCTTCACTCGTCCAGTCCAGCGCCAAGCGCACTTTCCCTGTGGGCGGTAACTGCCGTAGCGCTTGCTCCCACACTGCGTCCGCGAGGCGATGGGGTGCGAGCCGCTCATTATGCAGCAACCGCGACAGCCACTTGACGCTGGCTTCCTGATTCCCCAGGCCGCACGCTAACTCGGCTTGGATGCCGCTCTGTTGCTTGATGATCGCCCCCACAAACGTACTGACCCCTTTGAGTTGATGCCCATGTGCCCACGGCAGCACCTTTGCGATATACTCCCGTAGGCGGGTAGTGTCTGAGACTTGGTGTGTCATACCCCAAGTCTCTCCGGAGTGAAAACTCGTGGCTACCCGCCCCTTTCACAAATGTGTCCTGACTTCAGGTTCATGGTGGGTCCTCCCTCCCACTCCTGTATGGTCTATCCATTCTGGCCCATATTGAAGCCGTTATGTGAGGGGGAGCGGTCCATCTCCCCTTAAAATTTATTGCGAACAGGGAATTTACCAAAGTTTTACCGAAACCTAACGCCTCCTTTATGACTTCCTTCCTCTCCCAGAGTACAGTCTTTTAGTGAAAGGGATAAAGAGCCACCGAAAAGCGCGTGCTCCTCTGAAAGATGCTTTCAATAAACGACGTCCCAGCGGTGCCACTTTTTCCGGCATGCGCTCGTAGCCGCTTCTTGGCGGAACTCTTCGTGGGGTGGACCCCCAACAGCGATGAAGTGAATACGGATCTCTCGGTCTCACCACATGTTGTGGCCAGCGGGCGGGAGTAGCGTTTGTTATCCATGTTGAGGGTCGTGGGTCTAGTAGGAAAAGCAACTGACATGGAGAGAGGGCAAAGCGTTTGTCTCTTACAAGCGACATCGACGCATGAAGTTGACACCCCCGCCTGAAGACAGGAGCCGCTTGGTGGAGAAACCATGTGTGAGATCAGCGGTTTTCTTGTGACTCGGGCGTTTACTCCTTCTGGCATGATCCTTGGATTACATCGGGCACGGGGAGAGTTGCAATGCGAACACCGAATGAAAATTGGGCGGCATCGTGGGAATCCACTACCGCTCTCGTAGCAGACCGAGACTCAGCACCGCCAAGAGAAATGCGCTCGTGTGATAACCTTCTCCAACGGTTTTTCTCGGAGCTTGGCCATTCCCCGTGTCTGACGGACGCGGAGGAACAACAACTTACAGGCCAAGCCCACACCAGTTGGCAACAGCTCTGCGCGTTGCTCACACAAGGCCCGCAACCAGGAGATCAGAGTCTTTATCAGAACTGGACTGTGTCATGTCCTGAGCACCTCTGCGAACAAGACGTGGTCACGATTCTCGACCGCGGCAAAACCTTCTCTCCTGATCCTCATTATCCCGCGACAGCAGCGGCTGACTTTTCGTCTTGGCTCACCCGCGTCCACATGGCATTACACACGTTTCGTGCCGCGCGAGACGAACTGGTGCAACGGAATCTTCGTCTCGTGTTCACGATCGCCCGCCAGTACCGAAACGCGCCCGTCGCGCAGCTTGACCTGATCCAGGAAGGGGTCTTCGGATTGATGCGGGCTATTGAGAAGTTTGACCCCACCAAAGGCTTCAAGTTAAGTACGTACGCGGCGTGGTGGATCCGTCAGGCCATCTTCCGTGCCCTCAAGCGCACGTCACGGTCAGTGCGGCTGTCCACAACAACGGTCCACACCGGAATCCCAGACATGGCCACCGTACCGGTCACCCTCGTGTCATTCGATACACCGATCACGGACACGGACTCTCCGTCACTCGCAGAGACTCTTTCTCATCCAGACGACACGCCAGAAGAGGTACTCCTTGAAGGAGACCAGCGCAAGCGATTGTATCGTGGCTTGGATAATCTCGCTCCTCAGGACGCGACCCTTCTCCGGTTACGGTTCGGTCTTACCGATGGACATCCCCGCACGTTGGAAGAAGTCGGGCAACATTTACAGATGAGTCGCGAACAAGTCCGGCAACGAGAGGAACGGGCGCTCATGTGCCTTCGCCGCCTGTTGCAGGCGCTTGACGCTGGTCAACGCCCAACGACCAGAACAACCACGAAAGGAGCGGTGCGATGAAAGCCGCCATTGAAACCTACGCCCGTGTTCATCCTTTGGCGTGACCGTGAGCAAGAATAGTTTGGACAGCCGGGAGCGAGAGAAAGGATTGGTACAGATGAGGAACTTCCACCAAGGACCCAGCGAGGCGAGTCACAATCTCGGCACCGCGTGCCCAGTGCCGATTCGCTTTGGT
>JABFSC010000560.1 GCA_013140885.1 Deltaproteobacteria bacterium
ACGTAGGGGTCTTCATTATAGTGCGCGAACTGGCCGGCGATTTCTTGATATTGGGCGTTGGCGTCCGCTCGCAGACGTTTGGCGCGTTCGGCGGCGTACTTCTCGCGGAGAAAGCCAGGATCAAAACCGAGTTCCTCGGCGGTTGGTATGCGATTCGATTGGGATTGCGATACAGCTTGACTCATCGTGTCAGTCCTCCTTTTTCAGTGCCCAATGTGGGGCATCACGATCATTTTTTCAAGATGCGGGTGGGAGCCCCGCATTATTTCAGTGCACGCCTGTCGTCTGTTCCTCGGCGTGGACCATACGCAGATACTCCGCCGCTTGCTTTTCGATCACTGTTCCTTGGAAGAACTCTGGATTCGTCCCCGCCCATAAACGCACGGGGTTGCCGAAAACGAAATCGCGGAAATCCTCCGCGTCGAGTAATCCTTTGTCCACCAACTCATGCGCCTCTGGGAGGACGTCCGCCATGTCGATACAGTCAAAATGACCGATGTCCGAGCCCATGATGGCGCGCAGTTTGGCGTTGAACGGATTCGCTCCAGCACGAAAAGCCCAGGCGTTGACGGGATCATCGGGCTCGCAGCCAAAGTAAAAGTTCGGGACGAATAGGTCGAGGATGTCCGTCGGGCGCGTGATCTCGCAGCGCGCGAAATCATCCACCGCCTCGACGCCGCCCAGCAGTTGGGGGAGCGCGTCCAGCTGGTCGATATGCGTGGTGAGTGACGGGGCACCATAGCGCCGGAAATAGTCCGCGAGCATGATGACATTGAGGTGCGCCGGGTTGGTGTGGTCGAGCGCCCGCAGGTTGCGCTTCTTCCAGTGGCCAATGAGATCGCTGTAGAGCGTGCACGCCCAGCCGACCCCGCCTTCCAGGAAAGCGAACTTGAGCGTGGGAAACCGGCGCGTGACGCCGTTCAAGAACAGCGATTTGCACACCGCTTCGCCAGCGGCCGCGAAATGGCCAATATGGTTGTAGACAAAGTTGGAATAGGTCGCGCGCGCGCCCACCCCTTGGGAAGCGGTATGAAAGGTCGGCGTCACTTTGAGTTCGACACACTTCGCCCAGACCGGATCGTAGTCGTATTGGCTTTCGAGCCCAAGGGTATCGAGCCATGTCGCTTGGCGATTCGGCACACCCTCCTTTTGCGTGGCTGCCAGCGGTCGGCGGAGCAGGCTGGCGAACATCAGGGCTTTCAATCCCAGTTGGTTGACGGCCACGTCCAGTTCCGCGAGCGCTTCCGCTGGCGTCTCCATCGGAATACACGCGGCTGGAATGAGACGATCCTCAAGACCCCGAAACATGTCCGCCGCCATCAGATTATAAGCCCGATAGGACGCCCCTCGCACTTCGTGGTCCTTCATGGCGGGAAAGAAGAGCGCGAGCGTGGGATAGACGACCGCGAAGTCTAGCCCAAGGTCGGTCATCCGTTCGTAAAGGAGCCGTGGCAGCATCGCGGTCGCGCGGTCGAGGGAGTTGAGCGTGGGAAAGGCCCACCAGGCCGGTTGCAGTGGACGGCGGGCACGCCGTTCTTCCGGCGTCATGCCTGACCACTTCCGCAAGCCGGCCGAATACTCGTTGCGACGATAACGGTCGATCATGGTCGGGCCGCCAACCTGCTTGAGGTAATCAAGAAAGGTTGGCTCGAACTCAATCCAATGGCCATCGGCGTCAATCACCGGATGCGTCAGACGCGCGTGAAGCGAGGCCGAGGCGGTTTTGGCGAACGCTGTCATGGAGACCCTCCTGCTTCGTTGTGGGCAATTCGTCCCATCGAACTACAGAACGACCGAAGGTCTTGTCAACGTGTCGGCCACGCGGCGCTGGCGAATCGCACTCGCCCTGCTGACGGCTCGCGGGTTCGCTATTCACTCTCGACGCCGGTAGGCGAATATGCGAAAAGGGTGCCCACGGTTCCCAGACGCCCAAGAACGTTCAGTCATGTTCAGTAACGATCAGTGATGAACTCACGAAGACGCACAAAGGAGGCATCCGATGAGTAGCTACACGATTATTGACGTCGATACCCATGTGACCGAGACGCCAGACCTGTGGACCAGTCGCGTCCCCGCGCGGATGCGCGAGGCCGTGCCCCACATCGACACCGACGCCCACGGACGGCAATGGTGGGTCTTAGGGGACAAGCGCCTCGCGAGTCCAGGCCTGAGCGCCACTGCGGGCGTGGGCGACATGAAGCACTGGCCCAAGAACTATGACGAAATGCACCCTGGGGCTTACGATGCCAAGGCGCGGCTTACGTACATGGACCAGTTGGGCATCTGGGCGATGGTCATGTATCCCAACGTCGGCGGCTTCGGCAGCCAGCAGTTTCTCAAACTGGGGGACCCGGAACTGATGCTCACCTGCGTGCAGGTGTACAACGATTGGCAGACCGAGTGGGCCTCGGCGGATGCGCGGCGATTGCTGCCGATCACGTCACTGCCGTTCTGGGATGTGACCGCGGCGGTACGTGAAGTGCAGCGCTGTGCCCCGATGGGCCATAAGGGCATCTTGTTCACCGGCGAGCCGCAATCCTTCGGGCAGCCACTCTTGGGGGATCGCTATTGGGATCCGCTTTGGGAGGTCGCCGTGGAACTCGATCTCCCGATTAGTTTTCACGTCGGGTCCGGCAGCATGGATTTGGGGTTGCGGAAGGACAAAGTCGCCACCTACGGTCGGATGGCGGCCTTCACGGAACTCTCGGTCGAGATTCTCCTGCGCAACGGCATCCAATTGAGCGACCTCATCATGTCGGGCGTGCTCGCGCGCCATCCACGCATCAAGTTCGTGTCAGTCGAGAGTGGCGTCGGCTGGATTCCGTTCGCGCTTGAAGCGCTCGATTATCAGTTTATCGGCAACCGTGTGAGGGAGGATCGGCCGGATCTTGATCTGATGCCGTCCGAGTATTTTACGCGCAATGTCTACGCCTGTTACTGGTTCGAGCAAACGGCTCCGCGCCGGTTGTTGGATAAAGTTGGGGTGGACAACATTCTCTTTGAGACCGACTTCCCGCATCCGACGTCGTTGTATGGAGAGGAGGTGCAGGCACGGATCACCGGTGGACTCTCTGACTGTGAGGAGTCGGTCCGCCACAAGATTCTCTGGGAGAATGGGCGGAAGCTGTATAAAGTCACTGTCCCCACGGCTCAGGACGAAGCGCGGCGTCAGGTCTGAGTCAACGAAGCAGGTGCAATCTCAGGATCGGTGGTGTCGCACATCACCGATCACTTTCACAAACAACATAGGAGGATGCTATGGCGAATGCGTTACCCCAGACACCGGCGACCAATGCGGGAGCAATCGACAATTTTGACGCGATTATCATTGGCGCTGGGGTCTGTGGCTTGTATCAACTCTATCGCCTCCGGCAGCTCGGGCTGTCGGTGCGGGTGTTCGAGGATGGAGAGGGCATAGGAGGCACCTGGTATTGGAATCGCTACCCAGGCTGTCGCTTCGATTCCGAGAGCGAAACCTACGGCTATTCGTGGTCGGAGGAGCTGCTGCAAGAGTGGGATTGGAAAGAGCACTTTTCCGGCCAGCCGGAGAACGAGCGCTATCTCAATTATGTGGCCGACAAGTTTGATCTGCGGCGCGACATCCAGCTCAATTCGCGGGTGAAATCCGCGGTCTATAATGAGCAGGCCAATCTCTGGGAGGTCCAGTTGGAGGGCGGGCAACGCGCGCGTGCACAGTATGTGATCGCGGCGGTTGGCGTCTTGTCGGCTCGCTACGTGCCGCCCTTCGAGGGAATCGACAGCTTCAAGGGCGAGTCGTATCACACCTCACGATGGCCACGGGAAAAGGTCAACCTCGCGGGCAAGCGCGTGGCGGTCATTGGCACTGGCGCCACCGCCGTGCAGCTCATTCCCATCGTGGCCAAGGAAGTCGCCCATCTCACGGTCTTCCAGCGCACGCCCAATTACTGCGCCCCGTTGCGCAACTCGCTCGTCACCCCGGAAGAACAGCGGACGTTCAAGGCCAACTACGCGACCATGCACAAACGCATTCGGGAGACGGCGACGGGCTTCATGCACGACTTCGACCCACGCAAAGCCATGGAGGTGCCCAAGGCGGAGCGGCTAGCGCGTTATGAAGAATTGTGGGCGCAACCTGGGTTCGCGAAATGGTTGGGCAATTACCGCGACATCATGGTCAATCGGGAAGCCAACGAGGACTTCGCCGAGTTTGTTCGCGATAAGATTCGCGCCCGCGTGAAGGACCCGGTAGTGGCGGAAAAGCTGGTGCCGAAGGACCATCCGTTTGGCGCTAAACGCATTCCCTTGGAGACCCAGTATTACGAAGCCTACAATCGCGACAATGTGCTGTTGGTTGATGTCCGCGAGTCCCCCATCGAGCGCATTACTCCCAAGGGCATCAAGACGAAGGACAAGGAGTATGAGTTCGATGTCATCATCTATGCCACGGGGTTTGACGCGGTGACCGGACCGCTGACACGGATCGATATTCGTGGCGAAGGCGGACAGTCGTTCAAGGAGAAATGGGCGGATGGGCCGCGTACCTATCTGTGCCTGCAAAGCGCGGGGTTTCCGAATCTCTTCCTCGCGTCGAATCCCGCGCTCTGTAATTACACGGTCTGCGCGGAGATGCTGGTGGAGTGGATCACCGATTGTATTCGTTACATGCGCGAGAAGCATTTCACGCGCATCGCCCCGACCCCGCAAGCGGAAGAAGGATGGGTGGCGCACATGGACGCCTGCGCGTCGCGCACGATTTTGTACGACACGAACTCCTGGTTCATGGGGGCGAATATCCCTGGGAAGAAGCGCGCGATCCTTCTGTATACGAATAGCGCGGCTACGTATCGGAAAGAGTGTCAGGACGCCGCGGCCAAGGGCTATGAAGGATTCGTGCTGCGATAGACGCGCGTTTCTTCGCCGCCGAGGGACGAGAGTATCCCGCTGTGTTGGATTCTTTCGTCCCTCTGAGTCTGGAACGAGCACTTTCGCTGGAGCGATCAAGGAACGGAGATTGTTGGACTCTCATCTTGTGGACGCGTGACGGTGATGGTGCTCAAACTCAACAACGGGAATATCACCCGCGCTCGGCGCCGCTGGGTGCTCGCCGGATGGCATCCTTCAACAAGTTGAGAGCACGCCGCTGCCTCGGAGTTGGTGCGTGCAGCGCACCCTACTACTTATGCTTCACGTCTTCAGCACTTTCTTCTTATGCGACACGTAATCCACCAGCAGATATTCACCCAAGTGATCGGGACGAGTGTAGAACGCGCGCCCGCGATTGATGAGGGTCATCTTATCGACGAACGCGCGTAGGCTTGGACTGTCGTCCAGCATGAACGTGTTGATCGTGATCTTCCGTTGCGTGGCGCGCTCGACTTCACGCAGCGTTTCTTGCGCCGCGCGCATGCTGATGCCGCCAAATGACAACGGCCACTCGCAATAGAGTCGCCCACGAGAAAAATAGGCGGTGGGCTGTCCATCCGTGACCACGATGATGTTCTGATTGTGGCTAGGATGTCGGTGCAAGAGATCACTGGCCAGGCGAATGCCATCTTGCAGGTTGGTGAACGGATCGCCCATGTTCCAACTGGCTTCGGGCAGGTCCTTGATCTTGAGCTCGACCGCGCGGGTGAAGAAACCCACGACGGAAAAATAATCACGCGGATAGCGCGTGCGAATCAGACTTTCGAGCGCGAGCGCCACTTTCTTGGCCGCGGCGAAGCGCCCTTCCCAACTCATCGACCAACTCATGTCGAGCAACAACACCGTGGAACTCGTGGTCGTGTGGTCGGTGTCATAAATCGTGAAGTCTTCCGGCGCCATCTGAATCGGAACACCCACGTTGCGTAACAATGATTTTTTCAGGGTGCCGACGAGGTCGAGGTGCATGGGGTCGCCATACGAGTAGGGGCGAATCACATCCATCTTGATTTCGGCCGCGCCGCGATGATCGGCGGCATGAGCCCCGCTCCGATCCCGCAACAAGTTGGCATAGATGTCGCGCAACGCGAGCTGGCCGATACGCCGCACGCCCTTGGGCGAGAGCGCCATGCGCCCTTCGCGGTACACGAGGAACCCGGCCTCTTGCAGCGTGGCTTGCATCTGTTGCAGGTTCTCGAAGTCTCGTAACGAGCCTTGCCCCATCAGCTCGCGCAGTTTTTCCGGGTCGATTTTCTCTGGTCGCCCCGACAGGAGCTGCTGTTCCATCTCTTGCAACTCTTGCATCTCTTCCATGAGTTGCTTGGTTTGCTGGAAGTCGAGGGACTGTGGCCCATTGAACAGGTCCTTGTAGCGGCGCTGAAAATCCTCGACCGAGCGGATGTCGTTAAACTCCTGCATCAACTCATCGAAGGCTTGTTGCGCGCCGGCGTCTTCAAACTCGTAGCGCGCGAGTTTTTCCATCTTATCGCTCAAGCGTTGAGGCAACTGCTTGAGGAACTGTTCTTTCTCCGCCGCCGTTTCGGGTTTTTCCGGTCGCCGCTCTTGGAGGGTTTGCTGTTCTTGCTGCAAGATCTCGTTGAGCTTTTGTTGCATCTCATCGAGCGCGGACCGCACGTTGGACTCGCGATACCGTTTACGCATTTCCTCGCGCAGGTCACGGACCAGGTCATCAAGCCCCTTGAGCTTGTCCTGCTCGCCTTCGACCCCCTGCCGCATCATCGCGTCCATGGCCTGTTGCAGATCGTCCGTCATGGACATCTGTTTGGCCAGTTCCTCGAAAAGCTGGTCCGCCGAAAGCCGGACACGCTGCGAACCGTCCCATTCGGTGTAGCGGAGGGTAATCATGTCCTGTCCCTATCCTTGGACCCGCCCGAGACCTGCTTTGGACGTGTCCGAGACTGCTTATGCGCGATAGGTGTAGCGACCACCCTCACGTTCTTTGTTGAGTTTTTGGTGGAGGTGGAGCCCTTCGAGTATGAATTCGGTCGCCGAGGCGACGCGAGCGGGTTGCTCGCCCACACCAAGTGTGACGAGTGCTTCCTTCAAGCCGGGAATGTTCTTCGGCTCTTCCAGGTAGGCGGTCGAGGTCATCATGTCCGACACTTTCACCCCCCACCCATTGGCGAAGTAGGCGATGGTCGGCTTGAAGGTATCGAGTTGAAAATACTGATCGAAAACTTTTAGGACAGCGCGATTGACCAAGCGGTCGATGAGGTCGTCCTCGCGTTTGTCCTCGCCCGAATACTCCAGCTCGATCTTCCCCGAGGTCGAGGAGAAGAGCGCATGGAGATCGCTCATCCGCGGGACGATCTCCTTTTCGTTGAGCCGCACCGTGCGCTTCTCGGCATTACTCAGGACGCTTTCGAGATTGTTAATGGTGACCCGCACGCTCACGCCGGAAGCTTGGTTAATCTCATTCGAGGCCCGCGCCTCGAGCGTGAACTGAGCGAGAATCTCCTTGATGAAGCGCGGAATGTGGATGGCGAGATCGCCACGGGGAAATTCCGTGGCTTCTTGATCCATGATGGCGATTTCATGGTCGAGCGACCGGGGATAGTGCGTGCGAATCTGCACATCGAACCGGTCCTTGAGCGGCGTGATGATGCGTCCGCGACTGGTGTAGTCCTCCGGGTTCGCGCTAGCCACGATGACGACATCCAAGGGCAAACGAATCTTGAAGCCTTTGATCTGCACGTCCTTCTCTTCCATGAGATTGAAGAGTCCGACCTGGACTTTTTCGGTGAGATCGGGGAGTTCGTTAATCGCGAAGATGCCCAGATTGGTGCGGGGAATCAGGCCATAGTGAATGGTCTCTTCATCGGCCAAGTAGCGACCTTGCGCGACTTTGATGGGATCGACTTCGCCAATGAGGTCGGCCACCGCCACATCGGGCGTGGCCAGTTTCTCGGAGTACCGGTCCTCGCGCGGGAGCCAGCGAATTTCGAGATCATCCCCGCGTTCCGCCGCGAGGCGACGACCACCCGGCGTGATGGGCGCGAAAGGATTTTCGGGAATGTCGGCGTCACGAATGATCGGGACATACTCATCCAGCAGGGTCAACAAGCCACGAATGATCCGGGACTTGGCTTGGCCTCGTTCACCGAGAAACACCATGTGATGGCCGGACAGCACCGCGTTCTCGATTTCCGGGATGACCGAGTCCTCATAGCCAATAATGCCCGGCAGCATGCGTTCTCCCGCCGCGAGCATGCGCAGGAGATTGGCGCGCATCTCCTCGCGCACGGGCAAGGGGCGATGGCCAGCTTTCTTGAGATCGCCAACGGTTTTGGCGTGAAGACGGAGCGAATCAATAGCGGTGGTGTGTTGCACGAGAATCTCACTTTTGGTTATGGATATCGGTCGGGGTCGAGGACAACGCGGTGAAATACGGAAGCAAGAGATCGTAATTATCGAGCAAGTGTTGTGGCATGACGTGCACCGCGCCGACGACCGGCATGAAATTCGTGTCGCCAGCCCAGCGTGGGACGACATGCCAATGGAGGTGGTCGGCGATGCCCGCGCCCGCCGAGGTCCCGAGATTGAGCCCGACGTTCATCCCGTGTGGGTGCATCGCCTGTTGGAGGAGCGCCACCGTCTGACGGAGGGTGCGCATCAGGTCCGAGAATTCGACTTCCGGCAACTCCACCAGATCGGCGGTGTGGCGGTGCGGCGCGATCATCAGATGGCCGTTGTTGTACGGATACTTGTTGAGCATGACGCGGGAGTAGGGCGTGACGTGAAGAATGAGGCGCTCCCGCACGATGGTCGATTCTGGGGAAACGCAGAAAATGCACCCAGGGGTCTTCTCTCCGTCAATGTACTGCATGCGCCACGGGGCCCAGAGGACCGTGCGGTCACTCTCGGCCTCACGACTGGACACGGCGTTAGGGTCGCGGGTGCTCATTCTCCCTACTCTTCGTCCGCCTCGGTTTCATCGTCGTTGTCCAGGAACCCTTCAGGAAGCGGCTGCCCATCAACCCGGAGGCGCAATTCCTTGCCGACCTTGAACAACGGGACCCGCTTGGCCGCCACGGAGACGATCTCTCCGGTGCGCGGGTTCCGTCCTTCACGGGCCGTGCGTTGTTTCACCATGAAACTCCCAAACCCGCGAATTTCGATCCGTTCGCCTTTCGCCAAGGCATCGGTCATACTGTCGAACACGGCATTGACCATCACCTCGGCTTCGCGACGAGAGAACCGAGGGTATTGTTGCGCTACTTCTTCGATCAGGTCTCGCTTGGTCACAACTGTCCTTTCCTTCTCAACCCCTGGAGGCAGTCCGAAGCCGGTCTTGGACAAGTTCAGGGCCAGTCGGGGTAGGAGTGGGTTCTAAACCCGCAACGACTTCCCCCAGACTCGCCTTGGACTGGCCTTAGACTTGTCTTGGACTGGCTTTTACGGCTTGGGTTGCCCTTCCCGTCCTTCGCCTTCGTCACGATCAAGACGCAACTCTTCGCGCAGAATGTCCTCGAAGGAGAAGCGTGCTTCATCGCGTTCGCGCTTGAGGTAGGCTTCCATCTCCGCCCGTTCTTCACTCTTGCGTAGCGCTTTGATGCTGAGTCCCATTTTGTGCTCGCGCGGGTCAATGTGAATGACTTCCGCCTCGACCTCTTTCCCAACTTGGAAGAGGGCGGAAGGTTTTTCCACCCGTTCCGTCGAGAGTTGCGAGATGTGCACGAGCCCCTCGATGCCTTCTTCTATTTCAACGAAGACGCCGAAGTCGGTCACACTGGTCACTTTCCCGTGGATGCGACTGCCCAACGCGTGTCGTTGCGTCATAGTGAGCCACGGGTCCGGGGTCACTTGCTTGATCCCGAGCGAGACCCGTTCATTATCGACATCGACGCCCAACACGACGGCATCGACCTCATCCCCCTTCTTGTAGAGTTCGGAGGGGTGTTTGATCTTTTTCGTCCAGTGCAGGTCGGAGATGTGGACGAGACCATCAATACCTTCTTCGACTTCGACGAACACGCCAAAGTCAGTAAGGCTTTTGATCTTCCCATGCACGCGACTCCCAACCGGGTGATTGGCCCGCACCAGCTCCCAGGGATTTTGCGTGATCTGTTTCAGCCCCAAGGAGATGCGGCGATGTTCAGGCGAGATTTCCAGAATCGCGACATCGATTTCCTGCCCAACGGACAAGAGTTTGGACGGATGGGTGACCCGTTTCGTCCATGACAATTCGGAGACATGCAGGAGTCCCTCGACCCCTTTTTCGAGTTCGATGAACGCGCCGTAGTCAGCGAGACTCACCACTTTGCCGTGCACGCGGTTCCCCACCGTGTAGCGTTCCGTCACGGTGCTCCACGGGTCCGGGACCAACTGCTTCATCCCCAAGGAGACGCGTTCTTTTTCCGCGTCATATTTCAGGACCACGACGTTGATCTTTTCCCCGACATGAATCAGTTCCGACGGATTCCCGATGCGTCCCCACGAAATGTCCGTCACATGGAGGAGCCCATCGATGCCACCGAGATCGACGAACGCGCCGTAATCGGTGATGTTCTTGACCGTGCCTTCGAGGATGACCCCTTCCTCAAGCAAGCGCAGGGTTTCCTCACGAAGCGAGGTGCGTTCATTTTCCAGCACCGCCCGTCGCGAGACCACCACATTCGCCCGTGCCCGGTTAAATTTCAGGACCGCGAATTGCCCTTTTTTCCCCACGAACCGGTCGAGGTCGCGGACCGGTCGCAGATCGACATGGGAGCCGGGCAGAAAGGCCGCGACGCCGATGTCCACTTTCAGCCCACCTTTGACTTTCCCGACCACCGTACCTTCGATTGGTGTCTTATTGTTGTAGGACTCTTCAATGTCGTGCCACACCCGATATTGCTCGGCCTTGGCGCGCGAGAGGACAATGCCCTCTTGCTCGGAGTCCGCCGCGTCGAAATAGACGTCGATTTCATCGCCTTCACTCACCGTGAGCGTTCCATCACGTTGGCGAAATTCCGAGACGGGAATGTGTCCTTCTGATTTATATCCGATATCAATGGTGACGACTTCCGCTCCGATTTTGACAACCCGACCGCGAACAATCTCTCCCGGCTTGACCGACCGCATGCTCTCTTCGAACATCTGGCCAAAGTCTTCACCCATGCCGCCCCCTCGTTGCGATGCCTCGGCGGTGGATGGTGCTGTGTTGTGTTCCATGTTGCTTCTCTGCTCCCTCAAATCTGCCTAATGATCGACTTTCCATACTACCCTCCCCGCCAGGTTGCAAGGGCGCACGACGGTTTCTCGTGCCGCTATCAGCACTTGCGCACCGCCGCGACATGCTGGAGGAGGAGCCGCACGACCTCATCTAGTGAGAGCGTGGTGGAGTCCACGACGATCGCGTCATCGGCGCAGCGCAGTGGGGCATGCGCGCGTTCACTGTCTCGCTGATCACGTTCGGCCATCTCGCGCAGGGTCGCCTCCAGGGTCGTGCTCACCCCTTGTTGTTGTAATTCGCGATACCGTCGCTGGCCCCGTTCCTCGGCTGAGGCTTCAAGAAAAAATTTCACGTCCGCGTTGGGAAATACCACCGTGCCAATGTCGCGCCCTTCCAGCACGACGCCCCCATCTTGCCCCATCTGGCGTTGGAGTGTGAGCAGCGCTTGCCGCACCGCTGGTTGCGCGGATACCTTCGAGGCCATCTGACTCACTTCAGGCTGGCGAATAGCGGTCGTAATGTCGCGCTCGCCGAGCACGATCCGAACGCCCGTGGGCTCCGAAACGAAATGGAGCGGCAGATCGTGGCACAGAGCCGCGAGTCCTTCCCCGTCATCGGGGCTGATGTGACGTTCCCACGCCAGCAGTCCGATGATCCGATACAGGGCTCCAGTATCGATATAACGATACCCCAGTCGCGCGGCGAGCTGGCGGCTCGACGAGCTTTTGCCCGCGCCAGAGGGGCCATCAATGGCGATAATGAGAGCAGTCTTCATGCGTGTCCGGTAGTAGTGGTTGGTCCGGTGAGGTCTCTCACCAGGCTATAAAAGTTGGGGAACGAGATGCCAACGGACTCGGCTTTTTCGATCATCACCGCGCCAGTGCCCGCGAGCCCGGCGATACTCAAGGCCATCGCGATCCGATGATCTCCGAAGCTGTCCACTCGTCCACCGTGCAACTCGTGGCCTCCCTCGATGATGAGGCCATCGGGGAGTTCAGTAATTCGTGCCCCTAGTGTGGATAGGGTGACGGCCAGCGCATGCAGGCGGTCACTTTCCTTGACGCGGAGTTCTTCGGCGCCACGAATCGTCGTCGTGCCTTTCGCGAACGCGGCGACGACGGCCACCAGTGGAATTTCGTCGATGGCCCGGACGACCAATTCTCCATCCATATCGATGCCATGCAGTGGACTTGGCCGCACCAGCAGATCACCAACCGGCTCGCCACACATCTCACGCAAGTTTTGTACAGTGATGGACCCGCTCATCGCTCGCAAGACATCCAGGACGCCCGTGCGGGTGGGATTCAGCCCCACGCCGCGCACGTGCAGCTCCGAACCGGGGATGATTAACGCGGCACCCATAAAGAAGGCGGCGGACGACAGATCGCCAGGAACTTCGACATCAAAGGCGCGCAGTTCTTGACCACCCGCGATACTGATTTCGGTCCCCCGCACGTCGAGGTGCACACCAAACGAAGGCAGCATGCGTTCGGTATGATCGCGCGAACGCACGGGTTCCCAGATAGTGGTTGTTCCCGAAGCCTGGAGTCCCGCGAGGACAATAGCCGATTTCACTTGGGCGCTGGCGACCGCGCTGCGATAGCAGATGCCATGCAGCGGCTTACCAGTGATCTGGAGCGGAGCCCGACTGCCGCCGCTTTCACTGACAATGTCCGCGCCCATGTCGGTGAGAGGACCGATCACACGACCCATTGGCCGACCGCGCAGCGATTCGTCACCGTCGAGTCTAGCGAGAAAAGGACGAGCCGCGAGCAACCCGGAGAGCAGGCGCATTGTCGTGCCCGAGTTACCACAGTCAATGGTTTGCGGGGGCGGGTGCAATCCGCTCCAGCCCCGGCCTTTGACGTGGACTTCGGTGCCCGACTGCGTGATGTCCACGCCAAGGGTCCGAAACGCGCCAATCGTACTGCGATTATCGCCACCGCCAGAGCAATTGCGGATATGGCTCTCGCCTTGAGCGATAGCCGCGAACATGACGGAGCGGTGGCTAATCGACTTGTCGCCGGGGAGGGTGATGGCTCCCTGCATACCAGCGGGAGCGGGATGGATGGTAACCATGGTGCTCATGGGATTGGATTTCTCATTCGATGGTAACGTTTCATTTCTTCTCTCGCAGTTTGGTCAACCGGTGCCGTTCGGTACGCGCGTCATTCATAGCTTGTGAGAGCGCGGCCTTATCGCCGTTGGCGATGGCGGCTTTCATCTGGGCCAACGCGGCCTCGAACTCGGTCAACGCCGCGAGCAGCGCGTCGCGGTTGGACTGGCAGATATCACGCCACATTTCGACCGGGCTCGCGGCGACGCGCGTCAGGCTGTCAAAGGCACTGCCCGCGTAAGCAAGCGGATCAACGCCGGGCAGATGCGCCGCGCGCATGGCGTTCATCACACTAAAAGCGATGATGTGAGGCAGATGGCTGACGCGCGCCAAGACTTGGTCATGCACGTACATGTCCATCTCCTCGATGCGCATGCCCACGCCCGCCCATAACGCG
>JABFSC010000495.1 GCA_013140885.1 Deltaproteobacteria bacterium
TGTCACGCACCGTGCTGAATGTGACCGGCGACGTCACCGCCGCCGTCTATGTCGCGCATTCCGAAGGGCGGTTGCCGCCAACCCCAGAGACGGAAGCCTAGTCGCTCCGAGTAGTTTGAGCCCCCGCCTCCCATCATCCCTGCCGAAACGTATCGCAGGCATCCACCGTGCCCTGCTGAAACCCCGTGCGGAACCACTGCTCTCGCTGCGCCGACGTGCCGTGCGTGAACGCATCCGGGTTCACATGCCGGCCCGCCATCCGTTGCAACCGATCATCGCCAATGGAGGCCGCCGCTTTCAGCCCCTCTTCGATGTCGCCTTGCTCCAAGATCGCGCGTTGATTTTCGGCATGCCGAGCCCAGAGACCCGCATAGCAATCCGCTTGGAGCTCCATACGGACAGACAACGCATTTACCTCCGCTTCGCTTCCAGCGCGACTTTGCAATTGGCGCAGTTGCTTCTCAGTGCCGACGATATTCTGGATATGGTGCCCGATCTCATGGGCGATCACGTAGGCGACCGCGAAATCGCCAGTGGCTCCCAGGCGCTGCAATTCACTCAGAAAACTCAGATCGAGATACACCTTGCGGTCGCCCGGACAATAGAAAGGCCCGGTCGCCGACGAGTTCATCCCACACGCCGATTCCACACCATCGGAAAAGAGCACCAGCTTTGGGGGCGGATACTGCTGGCCCGCCGTGGAGAACATTTGCCCCCACACATCTTCCGTGCTGCCAAGAATCACCGAGACAAAATCGGCGTTCTCATCATTCCCGGCTGGTCGCGGTTGTTGAGATTGTTGCGGAGCCGATGGCATCCCGGATTCAATCATCTGCAAGACGTGCAACGGATTCTGGCCGAGCAACAAGCTCACGACGAACACGACCACGATCGCGCCACCACCGAGCTTGAAGCCTCCAGGTCCTCGCGGTGACCCGCCTTCGTACCGAATATCCTCGACGTTTTCGCTCCGCCGTCCTTCTCTCCATCGCATGCGTGTTGCTCCTTTCTGGTGTGGCTGTGATTGCGCCACATCATAGCCCGAAGCGGGCAGGAGGCAAGTGAAAAATGGGTGACCGTTGACGATTGGTCGGCATCGCGTTAATCGTGCCGCACCAGAAATGACTGTCACCTACAGGAGGAGCGTATGTCAGGCTCTCATGCCGCCGAGACGGCGAAAATTCATGCTCAACTGAAACATCCCGTGATTGACTCCGATGGCCATTGGATCGAATTCGAGCCAGCGGCGGTGGACTATCTCCACCATGTCGGTGGCGACAAGATCGTCGAGCGCTACGGGAAGGTCGCGAACCAATTTGGCAACAAGAAGTGGGCGCAAACCCCGGCGGACGAACGAGCCGAGCGGCGCATGCTGCAACCGGGCTGGTGGGGCGTGCCGACCAAGAACACGCGCGATCGCGCCACGGCGATGTTGCCCAAGCTCCTGTATGAGCGCATGGGCGAGATCGGTCTCGATTTCGCGGTGATTTATCCTACTTCAGGCGCGTTGTTCGCGCCGTTCCTTCGTGATGAGGAAATCCGCCGTGCGGCCTGTCGCGCGTTCAACATGTATACCGCCGATCAATTCAAGGGGCTTGGCGACCGACTCACTCCCGCCGCGGTCGTGCCCATGTATTCGCCAGAAGAAGCGGTTGAGGAACTGGAGTTCGTGGTCAAAACCCTCGGCAGCAAAGCGGTGATGCTGGGCAGCCTTCCCCGTCGCACCGTGCCCGCGGTCGCCAAGAGCAATCCGGAAGCGAGTCGCTATGCCGTGTGGCACGACACGCTCGGCCTCGACAGTGCCTACAACTACGATCCGGTCTGGGCGAAATGCGTGGAGTTGGGCATCTCGCCAACGTTCCATTCGGCGTCCTCTGGCATTGGCCTGCGCACGTCGATCTCGAACTTTGTCTACAACCACATTGGCCATTTCGGCCAGGCGGGTGAAGCGGTCTGCAAGGCGTTATTCATTGGTGGAGTGACGCGGCGGTTCCCGCAATTGCGCTTTGGATTTCTCGAAGGTGGCGTCGGGTGGGCCTGTAGCCTGTACAGCGATCTCATTGGCCATTGGAAGAAGCGCAACCCGACCGCACTGGACGCGACGAATCCCGCCAATCTCAATCGCGAGATGTTGGTGGATTTGGTGCAACGCTATGGATCGCAAGCGTTGATCGACAAGCTCGATCAGTTGGCTCCGGGGGTTGGGTTGTTAATGGAACGGCCAGAGCAGCTTGATGACTTCGGCGCATGTGGCATTGAGAAGGCGTCCGACATCCGCGATCTGTTCGTGCCGAACTTCTATTTCGGCTGTGAGGCGGACGACCCGGTGACCTCGTGGTCATTCAAGGACAACGTCAATCCGTATGGCGCGAAACTCAACGCCATTTTCGGCTCGGACATCGGCCACTTCGACGTACCGGACATGACCGAAGTGCTGGTCGAAGCCTACGAAGGGGTCGAGGACGGGATCATCACGGAAGAGAATTTTCGCGACTTCGTGTTCGGCAATCCCGCGCGTTTCTGGACCGCGATGAATCCCAACTTCTTCAAGGGCACGGCGGTCGAGTCGCAGGTGCAAAAATTCTTGGCCGCGTAACGTCGCGGGAACGGGGCGGGTGCGGTGGCGTAGGACAGATGTCACTTCTGCAATCTGAACTTGTGGTTTTCGAACAATCGAAAGGCGTTTGCTGGAACATCACCTAGTGAGACATTGAGCGTCGTGATGTCCGTAGGTTGTGCGCCGTACCATCGGTCCAGCAGATTAACTTGGTATCCAGATGAAAGCAGTGATGTGAGTGTGGCGTAGAGTTCACGGGTCGCCTCAAGCTCATCCTGCTCTTCTGGATACCACTCCACGGGTTCTCCGAACCCCAACTCAGTAGAGTGCAGATGCCGAAAAGTGCAACTGCACTCGGATTTCGATCCGACATACCAGTGGTTTGGGAAATCGAGCAGGTGAATGCCGGGATCGGTGCGAGGCTCGACCACTCTTTTGAACCGCACGAGTTCAGAATTTCGAGTGGTCAGGTCTTCCTGACTATCAGTAGAGAGGTACACTTCGTAGCACATAGGTTTTCAAGGCCCAGTGTTGCTGCCCATCTGTAAATATATTGGGCTGTCTCTTTTCACGTTTAGTTTCGTAGGAAAAAGAATCCCGGATTTCATCCGGGCTACGTAACTGAGTAAAGCGCGCGTAGGTACGCATGAGTAAAGAAAGGAGGAAGAGAAGTTCTCTAGAGATCTTTCAGAATTTCCGATCTCTTCCGCTCATACTCCTCCTTGTTGATTAACCCCTGATCCAAAAGCTTGCGAATCTCCTTGAGGCGATCTTCAGCATTCCGCACAGGAGCAGCGGGAGCCGGTAGAGGAGATTGCGGCATGAAATGCACAGCAAGACCATCGGCATACACAGTGCCACTACTTTCGGTGCGGTACGTAACATTGATGATAGCGTCCACACGATGCCCGTATTGCTGTAAGGCATTGTCTCTAAGCATCCGGTTCATTTGTTCTGTTGTTTGCGTAGGAGTCCTTTGAATGGCTCTTTCTAAAGGACTGCGAAAGAGGGCATCTGTAAACACAGCCCCCATGTTAATTACCCCAACAGTGTCTGCGTGGATTGAACCCAAAACCTCGTAGGGCTGGGAAAGAGAGCCGCTGGTGACAATGAGTTCAGATAGGTGGGGGTGATATGGGTTAAGTGGCTCTGCTGGGTGTTGCAGTTGAGCAAGATGCGCAAGAGCATCTTGCGCGTACTTGTGCGAGGGATAGCGGAAGAGAAAATCTTGATAGGCCGCTATGGTGTTGAGATTACGATAGGGTGCATATTCAAGCTCAGCAAGCCGGTCTTGCGCTTCAGGGATAAAAGCGTTGTTTGGGTACTTGGCGATGAATTCCTTATACGCCTCAGCTGTGTCCTTTTGCCGGTATGGCCCATAGACTGGACGATCCTTCATCTGCACTTTTAGTTCTGCGACGCGCTCTTGTACGCGCTGCGCGAAGGATGAATGTGGATACTGATTAAGAAATTCCTCTCCTGCCTCTGGATTCCATGTGTTGAGGGTCTGCTGGTAGGCAGACCACTCTTGCGAGAGCAGTTGTTGCTCGGGCGTCTGTTGCGGGGCGAGCGCAGGGCTGCATCCGACCAACAAACTATTTGTAAACAGCAAAAGAGCTACGACCCATGAGCAGATCTGTGAATTGAAAGAAACCGATTGGCCATCTGGAAGCCATTGATGGAAGAGAGGACCATGATAACGAGGGAAATTATCCAATTCATGGTTTTCCAAGTGGAGCCCGATTCTTATAAGGAGCATGTTCATCTTCGTGCTTTAAGAGTCAGTATTATTAAAACAGAGGTGAGCGCCAGCTAACGCCTGTTAGCTGGCCCAACGCAAAGTGGCAAACCTTGCCGCTGCTGCAAAATAAACCATCTGTAAACTTGCCCTTATCATGCGTGCTTCCTCCATGATTTACAAGGCTTACATCATTGACCCTCGAAACGGTCGCTCAGTGTTCGTTTGCCGATTTTGCAAAATAACGTGCCTGAAGATGCCAATTTTATTTTGCTCCTGATACCTAGAGGAAATCCCCGCAGGCAGGCAAAGACATGCAGTGCGAAGGGGTTCAACATGTCTAATGCCACAGAACCCTTGACGGCACAGCCACCGATGCAGTAAGCCCTCTGCTGAAGACGGGGCACGATGCGTTTTCATTGGTCGCGGGTGTCCGTCACACATCAGGAGGAAACATTATGAAATTATATCGTTCGATTCTTTTTGTCCCTGGTAATCGCCCCGAATGGATCGACAAGGCCCCCAAATATGGACCGGATGCCCTGATCCTTGACCTTGAAGATGCCGTCCCCAACGACGAGAAACCGGAAGCGCGCGGCATCGTGCGGGCTGGAATTGAACGGTCGCATAAACGCGGCGTGCCTATCGTCGTGCGTGTGAACGGCTTGAACACTGGCTTGACCGGTGAGGATGTCGAAGCCGTCGTCACCGCTGGCCTTGTCGCTATCGCCATCCCGAAGCTGGAAACCGTGGAAGAAGTGCTCAAGGTCGATGCGTGGATTGAGCTGTTCGAGCAGAAAGCTGGACTGCCGCCACGCACGGTTGAGATTGTCGCCCTCCCGGAGACCGCGCGTGGGATCATGGATGTGTATCACCTGGCGAAAGCCTGCCCGCGTGTGGGGAACATCGTCGGCGGAGTCGGCGCGCGATCGGGCGATGTCACGAAAGCCATTGGGTATAAGTGGACGCGCGCTGGCTTCGAGACGCTGGGCGTCGCGTCTCACATGTTGTTGGCCGCTCGCGCGGCGGGGATCGAGTATCCACTGGCGGGAGGTTCTCTGGAGGTCAGCGATGTTGAGCTTGTGCGATACCAACTCCAGCGGGCACGCGAAATCGGCTACCGTGGGTCGCTGCTCATTCACCCCTCGGCGGTGCCAATCGCCAATGAAGTGTTCGCACCCTCGGAGGAAGAGATCGCGTGGAACAAGGGGGTGATGGTGGCTATGGCCGAGGCCGAACAAGCGGGCCGCGCGGCAGTGACTTACGATGGCATGATGATCGACTACGCCCATGTACGGAATGCGCTTGATCTTCTCCATCAGGCCGAAGCGTTTGGCTTGAACGTCGGCGAATATCCGCAAGTGAAAGCATTGTAGTCGAGGAGGCATGGCCATTCTTAGTGCTGGGAACGCGAGTGTCTTGGTTTGCCATTGCGGATTGCGGATTGCGGATTGCAGACTTGAACACAGTGCCACGTCACCACCATCGAGCAATCTTCGGGCGCGCGTGTGGCAAGCGGCTACGACCGTCGCGTTCCTAGTGCTTCTGCTGTTCTTCTCGTGTCATGTCCACGCGACCTCCGCTTCACCTTTTCCCGCCGCCAGCGTTGTTGAGGGCCACACTGCACGCGATCTCCAGGGACAAGCGATCGCCAACCTGAGCGCCTTCGCCTTCATCGGCCAAACACTCACGCCGATTCCTTTTCAGGTTGATGAACGCGACCATCGTGATCGCTGGATATTGGACCACGGCGCGCGGCTCACGGGGGATGAGACTCCCGGACTCCTTGATGCCAACGATGTCTTGGTCTTTATGAATCGCGACGTCGGGGAACGCGGCGTGCCCGCGCTTTCCCCGACCAATGCGACCATCTGGCTTGAGGTGCGTGTAGGGACGGACATGAGTCCAGTCGGGTTCGTCTATATTGGTGTCTTCGCCACGCCACCCGCTTTCCAACCGCCGCATATTTATGCGCGGTACGATGCAGAGACGGATCGTGTCTATGCCGAACGTTACGCGCTGGCGTTTGGCGCGCCGTTGCCGACGCATCTCGCCTTTGTTGAACAGGTCGGGGATTTCGGCACGAACATGATCACCGGAGTCCATGCGGTCGGAGACGTGCGGCTGCTTGGTGGACTCTTGTCCCTTCATCGCAGCGACAAGGATATACGGATGGAGATTGTCGGCTCCCGGTCCGGTCCAGTCCGCGCGGTGCGGCGAGCACGATACTGGATACCGCTCCCATTGGGATTTCGTGCCCAGGGGAGATTCGACCTGCTTTTCTATCGTGACTTTGTCGAGGGCACGACGACCGTGAACGTCAAGCTCCCACCACGTCTGGTGCTCGCCGATGGCGAATTGAAAACCTATTTCGCGTTTCTGCCCTTACCCGATGCACAGCCGCTGCTCGAAGGGGAACGCGAGAGAGACCTCACAATTCGTTGGGCGGCCTTGCCACTGCCTGATGGCAAAGCGGTTCTGCTCGTGGTCCGTCTTGAAGGCGCGCTCCAGCGGCTTGGGCAACAACTGTATTTCGAGAATGCTCCCACCGAGCAAGCGGACGGTGGAAGTTCAACGGGCTTTGGTTTTCTGTTCACGCACATCAATCGGCTGACCACGGGAACCCATAGACTTTCGGTCTTCGCGATGGTGCTGGAGAGTACACAGCCGGAGGATATTCGGCGCGCGGTCGATGCGTTCTTGACGCCCCCGGTGGTCACGGTCGCGGTGGTGCGACCGTAAGAGCGCGTCCGCTTCCAATTAGAGAACACCACCGAAAGTCGAGTCCGAACAAAACTCATCTCCGCTATCGCCCTTGGGACTCCTCTTTCGCTATCCGTTCCAACTCCGCCTTCATAATCACGCTCGCCATTCGCGTCTCCGTCGCGTCCGCGCTAATGTCCTTGATTAAACTGTCACGCGCGTAGGTCTCAAACACTTCGCGCTTCTCCCGAAGAATGTCGAGCATCCGTTCATCAACGGAGTTGCGCGCGAGTAGGCGATGCACCACCACACGACGCGTCTGTCCCATGCGGTGCGCGCGGGCGATGGCTTGATCTTCGGATGTCGCTTTCCACTGCGGTTCCATCAGGATCACCACCGACGCCGCTTGCAGATTGAGGCCAATGCCGCCCGCCTGAATCTGACACGGCAGCACCCGAAACCCCGGCGCTTGTTGGAACTCGTCGATGATCCGCAGGCGTTGGGCGGGTTGCACCTCCCCAGTAATGATCTCCTTCGCATCAAAGCCAGTGCTGATCGCCTCCAGCACATCGAGAAAGAACGAAAAGATCAGCACCTTTTGTTCGGCCTCCCGATACTCGTCGAGCAGCTCACGCAGGCGCGCCAATTTCGCCGACCGCCCGGTTCCCTTGCCCAGGGTCACTGTCCGACGCATCGCCATCATATTCTTGGCGCGCACCGCCGCTTTGTAGCTCTCCTTATCACCAGACGTGAGGTCCACCCACTCTTCCTTCTCGATCTTCTCCGGCAACTCGCGTAGCACATCCTCTTGATTGCGACGCAAGTAGAGGGGCGCGACCGTCTCGTGAAACCGTTGGCGCTCCAGCCCCAGGCGCGTGAAGCCCGCGTTAATCAAGCGAAGCTGGGGCACCACCTCCGGCCTGAGAAAGCCCGCCAACGTGTGAAATTCCTCGATCCGATTTTCCAGTGGCGTACCAGTCATCAAACAGACCCGGTGCGCATGCGGAAAGAGATCCTTGGTGGCCTGGGTGCGTCCAGCGCTCGGATTCTTGATGTAATGCGCCTCATCCACGACCACCAGATCAACCGTCAAGTTCCGTCGCGCCAACGCGCCATCGACATCATCCCCGCGCAGCGTCTCGTAGGAGGTCACCGCGATCCCGCCCCGCTCCAGCCAGGGCAAGAGCCGCTTGTGTCGATCCGCTCCTTGTAACAGCAGCGCGGGCAGAGACGTGCGTGCCTCGATTTCTCGCACCCAGTTGCCGGTAATGCTCGCCGGCGCAACCACGAGAAACCGCCCCGGCGTGTCGTCCTGCCGAAGATGCACCATCGCCGCCAGCGCCTGAATCGTTTTTCCCAGCCCCATCTCGTCACCGAGAATCGTCTTTTCCTGAACAATGAGATATTTAGCGCCGAACTCTTGATACCGGCGCAGCGTGACACGCAACCCCTCGGTTCTCAGTGTCAGTTCTTCGACTTGCCGAGCGATCTCTCGCGGCAGCTCCCCTTCGATGCGTTCCCGATCGACCACTATCGTTGTCGGCACCGTGTCGAGAATCGCCTCAATGAACGCGCAGTAATCCGCATACCGGGCGCGAAAATCCTCAAGCACGGGAACAGGCGGGGGCGTGCGCAGTTGCTCGCAACGTTCATGGCCAGTGCGTACCAGAGCACTCACCTCGGTGGACTCCACCGCTTGGACAATTCGGTGGGCTTCCTGAATCGCGAGGTTTTGATGCTCGCGACCATCGAACAACCAGTGCCGCAGTGACGTCGTTTCCAGGACCGGTTCCAAGCGCGCGCGGAGTGGGAGCGTTTGTTTCTCCAACGCCGGCACGACATCATTCAGCGCCGCGCGCGCACGCATGGCCAGCGCCACCGCGCGCACGAGATGCTCGCCATCGACATCCAAATTTTCCGGCGAGGGCAACGCGATGGGTTCCCGCAGCACTTTCTCATGCACGCGCTTGGCGGTGACGAGCACACTCGTGGCGGTGGTGGCGCCAATGCCGGGAATCGCCAGCAATTGCTCTTTCGAGGCATGCGCCAGCTCGGCCATCGTGTAGATGCCACCGTCCCGTAGCGCCGACCAGCGCACGCTCGCGACGCCCACATCCTTCAGCGCCTCGACGGGAATCGCGGCAAGCCGTGCCGTGCGCTGGACCTCAATGTACGCCCGCGCTTCTCTTTGCAGCGAGGTATTCGCCAAATCGAGTGGAGCCCGAATGAGCGTCAACTCTTGCTCCAGCCGTTCGACCGCATCGCGTGCCGCCGTGCGTGCGCGCCCAAGCGATGAGAAGCGCGGCGCGCCCCAGTGTCGTCCCGCTGATCCGAATACGTTCAACAGTTTCAACGTGAGACTCCGGTGTTGAGCAGCAAATCACTATACGAAGCCGCGACAAGTTGGTTCGGTTGGATATTGAACAGTGTGAGAAAGGTCTGGCATTGCGCGAGTAACCGCTCACTTCCGATGGTCCCGTCAGCATCAATCGCTTCGATCTCGACAAACGTTCCCAGTCCCGTGACCTCATCAAGGTGAAATTTCACATTGTCGATGAAGTAGATGTCCCGCCGTTTCTCGACCACCATCAGTATGCCCAGCGCCTGCGTCAGCAGTGCCTTGAGTGGGCTTCCGGGGGTGGTGGGCACCAGCGTCACCGATGATTGCTTGGGGCCTTCTTGGTCTTCGCGTTCATAATAGATGAGCGCGTTCTCGATATTGCCCTCGCGCAGCTTGAGCCGTCCGTGGGTGACCTTGAAGTAGGTGTCGATCTGGTGATCGGTGCCACGGAAGTCAGCGTGCCGAGCGCGGAGAATCTCGCGCATCGTGTGGAGATGCGAGCAGCGCGCTTTGATTTCGACGTTGAGGTGGGGCATGGGAGGGGATTTAGGCGTTGGGATTTAGGCGTTGGGGGGGGGAACAGGGAGCAAATTCTTTCTCCCCAACGCCCAGAGCCTAAATCCCAAATCCTTTTTCACCGGTTGTGAAACGTGCCTTCCCGCTTCTCGCGAAACGCGGTCACCGCTTCACGCATGTCCTCGCTGGCGAAGGTCGAGAGGCCGAGATGAGCATCGGCATAGGTGATGTCACCAGCACGGTTGGTGCTCAGTGCCTTGAAGAACTCCTTGGTGCGACGAAGCGCCATCGGCGGTTTGTTGAGGAATTTCTCGGCGAACGCGAGTGTCGCCGTCTGGAGTTGATCGAGCGGAACAACCTGATTCACTAGGCCGATGGCAAGCGCCTCTTCCGCCGTCACTTCGTCGCACGTCATCACCAACTCCTTGGCCTTGCCCATGCCGATCAAATTGATGAGCCGTGAAATCGACCCCCACATATACGGAACGCCGAGCCGCACTTCGGGAATCCATATTCGCGAGCCCGCCGCCGCGATACGAAAATCACACGCCATCGCCATCGACACTCCACCCCCAACCGTGAAGCCATTCACCGCCGCGATGGTGATTTGGTCCATCCGCTCCCATTCATCCATGAGTCGCCAGCCAGTCTTGGCCGAGCGGAGCTTCGCGGTATCGCTTTGCTGCCCCTGGTTCTCCCGCGCGAGATTCGCCGAGAGCATATTCATGTCCGCCCCGACACAGAACGACTTGCCCTTGCCGGTGAGGATTACCACGCGCGTGGCCTCGTCCTCCTGGAACTCCTGCGCGATAGCGACAAACTCGCGCATCACCTTCTCGTTAATCGGATTCAGTTTCGCCGGTCTATTGAAATACACAGTCGCAACCGGCCCCGACCGTTCGACGATAAATGTTTCGTATGCCATAACTTCACCCCTTCAATCCCGTGAATACCCCGGTACCCCGACTTTTAGACTCCCAGACTCCTAGACTCGTCCTAATGTGCGGTGAATCCACCATCAATAATCAGCTCCGAGCCCGTGACGAACGACGACTCATCACTGGCGAGATAGAGCACGCCGTACGCAATATCTTCCGAGGTGCCCATACGGCCCAGCGGATGCGCGGCGATGGCCGCTTGCATGCCTTCATTCTGAAACAATCCACGGACCATCTCCGTATCAACAACGCCGGGGTGCACCGAATTGATGCGGATATTGTCCTTGGCGTACTCAATAGCCGCGGTTTTGGTGAGAATCCGCACGGCCCCTTTCGTGCCGTGATACGCGGCGGCCATGCCGGTGCCAATGATGCCCGCGCCAGACGAGATGTTGACAATCGACCCACCTCCAGCCTTGCGCATCGCGGGCACCGAGAATTTCATGCCCAGCCAGACACCGGTCTGATTGACCGCGATGACCTGATTCCACAGCTCCAGGCTGGTCGCTTCCACGCCCTCGGTGCGAAAGATGCCCGCGTTATTCACCAAAATGTCGAGCTTACCGTAGAGGCGTACGGTAGTTTCCACCGCCTGCCGCCAGTCCGCCTCTTGTGTCACATCGAGTTTGACGAATGTGGCTTGTCCACCTTGCTTCACGATGTCGGCGGCGACTTTCTGGCCGAGATCGACAAGGATGTCGCCAAGAACGACCTTGGCGCCCTCCTTCACGAACATCCGTGCTTCAGTTTCCCCTTGCCCACGCGCGCCACCAGAAATCAACGCGACTTTTCCCGCTAATCGTCCTGCCATGTGTGTTCCCTCGCTTTCTGACAATGTTCCATTCGGGACTCCGCACTCCGAAGTTGCCGTGGCCCGGACCATAGCAAAGAAAGCGGCGAGCTTCCAACAGCACTCAGTTTCTCGAATTCTTCATTCCGCAATCCGCAATCCGAATTCCGTAATCGGCGAACGCCGTCTCTTGCTTTTCCGTCAGCGGTAAGAGAAAACGAAGCCACATTTAGAAGGAGGGCTTCGTTATGACCAATCTCGCTCGGAAACAAGACACCTACACCTGGAACCAACTCGCCGCCGATGTGGAAAATGTGGTGACCCGTGAACGTGAGCACGCGAAAATCGTGCCCGCCGTGGAACCCCTTTTATCACGCTTCCTGGCCGCCCAGACGTTACCTGAACAGTATTGTCGCCCAGCCGAAGGACGCGCCGCGACCGCGCATCAAGACTTCACCGTCTATCGGCTGTATCGTGGGCCGCAAGATTGCTTCAACATCATGGTGGCGATCTGGCCCTCTGGCGGGTCCAGTGGCGTGCACGATCACGCTGGGAAGTGGGTGGTTGAGGGCGTCTATCACAATAAGTTGCGCACGATTCGCTACAAACGCACGGACGACAAATCGCGGTCCGGCCACGCGCGACTACGCGAGTCCGTCGCGCTCGATTTACATCCAGGTGATGTTGCCCACGTCTTGTCGCCGAACGAGGAGATTCACGACTTCATCAATCCGAGCAAGGAACCGACGGTCAGCGTCCACATTTACGGTGGCGACATCAGCCAAGAGACGCTGAACTATTTCAACCCGTCGACCAACACGGTCGAGCAAGTCACGCATGAGATTCGCTACGATAATGAGTAGGGGTTGTCTCGCCACTGCGCCCATCTGCCAACGCTGAAGGAGAAACACAATGAGCATCAAACCAGCAGTCGACCACGTAGTGAGCCAAGCCGTGAACTCACAAGCGGTGCCCGGTGTCATCGCGATAGCCGCCACCGATCGCGAGATTCTGTATGAAGGCGCGTTCGGCAAACGCACGCTCGGTCACGATGCCGCGATGACCCTCGATACCACCGTCTGGATCGCTTCCATGACCAAGGCCATCACCGGCGCCGCCGCGATGCAACTGGTCGAACAAGGCAAGCTCCAACTCGATACTCCCGCGGCGGATGTCGTGCCTAACCTCGCGAAGACCCAAGTGCTCATGGGGTTTGACGCTTCCGACAAGCCCCTGCTCCGCGCCCCCAAACGCCCCATCACGCTGCGACATTTGCAGACGCATACGGCGGGATTTAGCTATGACATGTGGAACGCTGACATGGTGAAGTACCAAAAGGTCACGAACACCCCTAGTCTGCTCACGTGTAAGAACGCGGCCCTCACCACGCCGCTCATGTTCGATCCAGGTGACCGGTGGGAATATGGCATTAGCATCGACTGGATCGGCAAAATGATCGAAGCCGTGAGTGGGCAGAAGTTGGGGCAGTATCTCCAACAACACCTCTTCGCGCCGCTGGGGATGAACGACACGTCATTCAAGGTCTCTCCAGCTCAAAAGGCACGGCTGGCGGGCATGCACCAACGTCAACCCGACGGGTCATTTAACGTGATTCCCTTTGGCATGCCGCAGGAGCCAGAGTTCGAGATGGGTGGCGGCGGACTCTGTGGCACCGCGCACGACTACATTCGTTTTACCCGAATGATCCTGAACGGCGGCATGCTGGATGGCACGCGAGTCTTGAAGCCGGAAACCGTCCAGATGATGTCGCAAAATCAGATGGGCGATGTTAACTGCGCGCCGATGAAGACCGTGATCCCCACGAGTTCGCACGACGCCGATTTTTTCCCTGGCATGAAACAGAAATGGGGCATGAGCTTCTTGATTAACACCGAGCAATCACCGCAAGGCCGCTCGGCGGGCAGTCTGGCTTGGGCGGGGCTGGGCAACACCTATTACTGGATCGACCCAGTCAAACGGGTGACGGGCGTGCTCTTC
>JABFSC010000515.1 GCA_013140885.1 Deltaproteobacteria bacterium
TTGCTGGGTATTGTCGCACGACCCGCGTTCGCGCAACAACCGAATGGCACCGCGCCCCAGAAGAACCCGTACACGGGCAACGCCGCCGCCATCGCGGAAGGTAAGGAGTTGTACAAGAAGATGAACTGCTACGGTTGTCACGGCATGCAGGGTGGGGGAGGCATGGGTCCGAGCTTGATTGATGCGACGTGGAAAACCGGCACCGGAACCGATGCCAATTTGCTTGACCAAATCCTCAACGGCAAAGGCCAAATGCCTCCCTACAAAACGATGGTGAACGACGAGCAAGCCTGGAAAATGATCGCCTTTATTCGCAGTCTCTATAAAGGCGATCCGACGAAAATCGTCTGGTAACGACGGTTCCGCGCCTTTCACGTTACCGGATTGGCACAACCGTCCACGCCGCATTGACCGTCCCGATGTTGGCCGATGTGCCAGAGGTGGTGCCATTCATTAAGCGCACTGTGATCTGATTGGTCGGCTGGCGAAAGACCAAGTCCGCGCGCTTGTCTCCATTGAAGTCGCCAACGCCCGCGACCGTCCAGGTCGCAGTGGTACTTTGCAACGGCACGCTCAGTGGTGCCGCTATGCCGTTGAGCAACCATGTTGAAAGTGCCCCAGATGTCGGCGTATGAAACACCAGGTCCCCACGACCGTCGAGATTAAACCGCCCCATCCCTACCGCTTGCGTGGCTGTGGTGACCGCCCCAATCGTAACGGCACGCAACCGAACTGTCCCGTTGATGAGCCAGACCACAACCGTTCCCGTTGACGAGTGCCGCAAGACGATGTCGCCTTGTCCGTCCCCATCGACGTCGTCCGTTCCTATCACACGCCACAGTGTTGAAATCGTTCCTAACGTCCCGCTGT
Organism: Deltaproteobacteria bacterium; assembly: GCA_013140885.1. Lineage (GTDB taxonomy): Bacteria > Desulfobacterota > Binatia > Bin18 > Bin18 > JABFSC01. The sequence goes on from JABFSC010000515.1 coordinate 871, forward strand.
TGAGAAACGTCAAGCCGTTCATCAACCATACCGCCACCACTCCCGTGATGTTGTGATGAAAGAGAATGTCGCTTCTCCCATCGCTGTTAAAGTCTCCTGTTCCCACGACCACCCAGGCCGGATCGACGAAGGCCAGCGCGATGGATTGAGGGGTGGCCGTGCCAGTGGTGAGGCGTGCTGCGAGCGTTCCATTCGTATGTCGGATCAACAGGTCCGTGCGACGGTCACCATTGAAATCTCTCGTGCCGACAATCGTCCAGCCCGTGGGGAGCGTGCCGAACGAGACGGATTGCGGGGCGCTCGTGCCGTTGAGGTACCATGCGGTGAGCGCGCCGGCGGGATCGCGAAACAGCAGGTCGCCCCTGCCATCGTTGTTGTAGTCGCCTTTGACGGTTGGAGTGACGGTCAACGTGGCGGTCGCACTGGTCACGGAGCCGAAACTGTTCGACACGACACAGCGGAATGTCGCCCCACTATCAGTGAGGAGAGCCGACGGCGTTGTGTAACTCGCGGCTGTTGCCCCCGCGATGTTCACGCCGTTGCGTTGCCACTGATAGGAGAGCGGGGCAACCCCGACCGCCGCCACGGTGAAGCGTGCCGTGCCACCAATGGGAACCGTCCGACGTGTGGGATGCGCGGTCACCACTGGCCGTTGATAGCGCACCCGGAACACCGCACTACTTCCGCGCGCGAGGTAATATAAACTCCCATCGGCGCCAACTTTGAGATCGACCGGAGCAGATATGCCGCTCGCGAAATCGCTGACCGTATCGGCGATCGGATCGTAGACCCGAATCCAGCCGCCACAGAGATCGGCGAAGAAGTACCGTCCGACAAAATTCAACGGGAATTGCATGGTGCGTGGATTGTAAAACGTGCCGCCGGCGATCGCGCATCCCGATCCGTGGTCGTAGGCGTGGAGGGGGGTGGTAAATCGTGCATCCGTTGTTGGTCCTTCACTCGCCGGCCACCCGTAATTCGCCCCAGGAATCCCTTCATTCACCTCTTCCCATGTCACCTGTCCCACATCGTTAATGAATAGATCCCCCGTGCCGGGCTGGACCGCGAAGGTAAACGGATTGCGTAGGCCAATGGACCAGATTGCACGATTGAGCCCGGCTGTCGTCCCTACGCCGTTCGTTGTGGTGAAGGTCGTTGGATTGTCCACTGGGATTGAGCCATCGGGGTTGAGGCGGAGCATTTTTCCGAGGCGATTGGTCAGGAGCTGCGAGTTGGCTGAGACCGCATTGTCGCCCACCGCGACATAGAGCTTGCCATCAGTGCCGAAATGGATCGCGCCGCCGTTGTGATTGGTCGCGCTCAGGTTTTCAAGATTGAGGAGAGGGACCTCACTCCCAACAACCGCGACATCGCCATTCGCGGTAAACCGGCTGACGCGGTTGTGAATCGCTGGGGTTGTGGCTGTGTAGTACAGGTAAACGAACTGGTTGGTCGCGAAGTTGGGATCGAAAGCAATGCCGAGCAGTCCGCGCTCTCCACTGGCATTCACCGTTAAGGAAACGAAAGGCGTGGGGAGCAGGGTGCCATTTTTGATCACCCGTACGTTGCCATTCTGAAGACACACAAAAATTCTTCCGTCTGGCGCGATTTCCATCGCCGTGGCCGGGGAGAGTTGGCCACCTCCCAACGGCGTCTCGACAAAGCCAGGCGGTAACGTCGCGGCATATCCCAGGAGTGGGCTACTACTCGCTAACAGGACAATCCAGAACACCATCCCTGCTCGGTACCATGAAGAAGTTCGCATGATTATTCTCCTGAAGAATAGGAATTACATGGTATCGAGAGTAGCGCGAGTCCCGACAATAACGAAGAAGACACTGCTCCACCCCCTCTTTCCCTGGTGAGAGTTGACGCGCCTCCAGTCGCGGGGCAAAGATGCAAGGACACGGCTGGCGGTTGCTCCAATGATCGAGAAGCCGTTAGGATCGACAGACTGAACGTTGAGGAGGACAGACATGCAACAGAAACGGTGGGCGTTGTCCCTACCGCTCGAAAACTTCACTTTGGCTGAGCATCCCGACATTATTCGTGAGATGGAACGCTTGGGGTACACCGACGCTTGGTCATTCGAGGTCGATGGCACCGATTGCTTTTCGCCCTTGGCGGTCGCCGCGACCGTCAGCACCATGCGTCTCGGAACGGCCATCGCCAATGTCTACACCCGTGGACCAGCAACGCTCGCGATGAGTGCCGCCGGCATCGCCGAACTCGCGCCCGGCCGATTTTGCCTTGGTATCGGCGCTGGGTCTCATCCCATTGTCGAGAGTTGGAACGGCGGAAAATTCGCGCATCCAACCACGCGCGTGCGAGAGATGGCGCAATTCCTGCGCAAAGCGCTAGCTGGAGAGCGTGTGGTGTTTCGTGGCGAGACCTTCTCGGTGGATGGCTTTCGTTTGAGTCGCCCACTGTCACACCCCGTGCCGCTGCATATCGCCGCGCTGCGACCAGCCATGCTGCGAGTCGCCGGAGAAGTGGGGGATGGCGCGATCATCAACTGGCTGTCGGCGGACGATGTGAAAAAGGTGGTTCCCGTCGTGCGCGAAGCCGCGGCCAAAGCTGGACGTGACCCGCAGAGTATCGAGATCACCGCGCGGTTGTTCGTTGGGATTGATCCCGTGACGCCGGAATCGGACTTGGGGGTGCGCCGACACGTCAACGCCTATCTGAATGTGCCAGTCTACAAGGCGTTCCAAAAATGGCTGGGGCGAGAGGAGGTGCTCGCGCCGATGTGGCAGGCGTGGGACAAAGGGGACCGCAAAGGCGCTGTGGCCGCCGTGCCCGAAGCCGTGATGAATAACCTTGTGCTTCGAGGCTCCGCCGAAGAGCTACGCGCGCATGTGCTCCGCTACATGGATGCGGGTGTCGATACCGCTTTTCTGCAACTGCATTCGTTCGAGCCCGATGTCGCTAAAAGACGGGAGTCGGCGTTGCGGGTGTTGCGGGCGCTGGCGCCAGGCATGTAGTAGCCCGGATGGAACGGAGTGGAATCCGGGATTTGTGGTGCTGGCCGCCGCCCTGGATTGTGCTCCGCTTCATCCAGGCTACGCGCCGCACGCTTACGCGCAGAGGTTTCACCCCTCGGCGGGTTTTCCAATTTGCACCAGCGTTTCAATCACCAACGCATTTTCCAGCGTATGGGTGACGGTGTAGACGCCCGGCTGGGCCAGCGCGCGTGGGCTGGATGCCACTGTTTGCGTCAGACGCTGCGCCAAGGTCGGACTGAAATACTGCTCGATCACAGTGTCGGCGGTCGCGCTCAGCGTGTGTTGGCGGCGGCTGTCCAATGGCAGATAGCGCCGTGTCTTGGCGCGGACTTGGTCAAGTGCAAGCCC
>JABFSC010000295.1 GCA_013140885.1 Deltaproteobacteria bacterium
GTCCTGGTGTGCCTCGCGGGCGTCGGCTGTCATTCCCTCTCCTGGCTGGGCGAGGATTGGGGTGCGAAGCGGCGCAAGCGCATTCCTTCTACCGGGAGAGTGGGGTGAACTGGATGACGTTACCGCTCAGGTAATCCGTGACGAACAACGCTAATGGTGTCGTGCGAAAGACGAGGCCAAACGGAGCACCGAGCCCAGTGGCGACCACCGTTTTCACGCCAGCGCTATTGATCCGTAGGAGCTGGCCATTGCCCGCATCGGTGACGTAGAGATTATTGCCAAAAGGAGTCACCCCAGGCCCGAAGGCCATCTCCGTGGGACTGACCATGCCAGTCGCGAACGGAGTATGGGCTCCGGTCGTGGAAATCCGAAAAATTGAGCCGCTGCTGGGTTGTGTCACATACAGACTCGTCCCAAAAGCGGAAGCGGGACCTGGACCAAACAGAAGGCCCTGAAGGCCAAGGGGAGTGCCGAAATTCGCGATGACGCCGCTCGGTCCTATCTGTCGCAACCCGCCACCAAAAAAGTCGGAAACAAACAAATTGTTGGGGAAGGGACTGCCCAGCGGAGGGAACGCCAAGCCGGTGGGTGAGAAATTGAGGGCGCGGGAAGAAACACTGATCGCGGCTGAGGTTGGATGTATCCGAAATATCTCCCCATCGCCTGGCTGGATGGACGATTGCCCTCTGGCGTTAAAGAAGCGCGGACGCGCGACAAACACGTCCGTGCCGAATGCGCCTCCCGGCCCTGGTTTGATGGCGACGCCGCTGACGGGCGCGAATAAGGAAAGCGCGGCGGTCGGAGGATTTCCTCTCGGAGGCGCAAGACGGAAGAGTCCAGAGGGGAGGAGCGAATACCCGCGGTCGAGCGGGGCCGTGCCCGCCACGATCAGGGGATTTCCCTCGCCATCAAGCATGACTCCACGGGGGTTTGGCAGGCCACACGCATACGTCGTCTTGGTGAAAGCACCTATCATCGTCTGGGTGACACTACAGGACGGTTTCAGTGGGGTATGGCCGGTGAGAAGATTGAGCACCGAGACATTCCTCCCTGTGAGCCCCTTCGTCACATCAACGGGGCGAATGGTGTGGAAAAGCCGTAATGGCGCATTCAAGGTGATGGAGAAGGCCCCAGTGCTTGGCGCTGGCGCGACCGTTCCCGTGCCTAGCACCGCATTGGTCACGGCATTACGAATCTGGATCGTGCTCCCTGGGGTGCCACGCCCGCGAATCTGGGTCTCGCCTTTACTCAGGCGTTCGTCGATGAAAGGAGGCTGGGACGCGTCGACGATGACCGTGGAGGAATAGTATCCCTTGGTCACGTTAAACGCCTGAATGCGCTGCCCCACGACGAGCGGCTTGAGTAATGGGACGGTGTATTGCCCGTCAGGCCCCGCGGCGACAGGGCCACTGTTGAGCACGATGTTTCCCGCGGGCGCGATGTCGAGGATCTGAATCGCTCCCGGTGCTCCTTCTTGCGCTCGTAATGAGCGGACGACGATCGAGCCCGCGACCGCCGATTCCATGCCGATCTCCGCGATACTGCCAGTGCTCCTGGCTACGCCGACGTCACCGGCCTCGACGCCGTCGGGCAGCGCGGTGGTGAGCATAGTGACGATAATGAGCGTGATCAGTGGCCAACCGTGTCGTGTGGTCTTGAGAAGGTTCATCTGCCGTCCTTTATTGTTCACAGTGATTTCCAGTGTCATTGCCATCATCATCTCGTTGCGAGAATACATGCGTGCGGAAGACGATCCCTTGACTTGTCGGCGTTTGACTCAAGGTGAGGAACTCCTTACACCGGCCTCCCCGTAACGTGGCCTCCGGTTCGCGGTCGATGCCGTGTCCCGCCGTCATCGTGGCGGGCTTGTATGCCCCCAAATAGCGCTGATGTTGTCCAAACCCCGCCCCCGCGCTCGCGTCATAGACCGGGGACGTTCTGAAATTGAGGCGGAGGTTGCTCCAATCATTGTAGCCTTCCAGAGTGTCCCGTAAGGGGAGTGCCCGGAAGGTGCGGTCGGCATTCGGATTTGCCACTGCGTTCGTGGTGAGCGAGCTTGAACAGTTCCAATCGATGGGACCGGAACCAACCGCGGACTGCAGCTCGAAATTCGGACAGAAGAAGCGCGTTCGGTCGAGACCGCCTTGGATACCGACCATTTCATTCAGGGCATTCTCATTGAGTGTGGGAAGTTGGGTACGAGAGAAATCGAAGCGAGGAGGAACACCAGCGCGCCGAATGCCCGAGACCTGGAAGAAGTAATTCATCACGCTGATATAGTTGGGTTTGTAGTTTTCAACCCGTGCATCGGGAGCAAGCGGGCTCCCGCCACCGTGTTCTAACCCAAAGTTATGTCCCAGTTCATGCAAAAAGGTGCCGACTTGGTCGCCGACTGTGCCGACGGGGAGGCCGGTTTCACTCGCCCAACCTCCAAGGGTCGTCATAAAGTCATTGCCAAAAATTTCTCCTTGCCCAGACGCGCTGCCCATCTCGATACTCGAGTTATGGGCGAGAATGCAATAGTGATAATAAGGCGCACGCGCCGCGAAATTGAAATGGGTGGCCTTGAGATCAAAAAAATCCCGCCCCTCTTTCTTATTGGTGAAATCGAGAAACCGCTGGTCCGGAAGCGCTTGATTTTGGTCGAGGTGGAAGGTAATGCCGGTGAAGGAGCAGGGAAAATTGTTACAGTTGGTGGTGGAACTACACGCGAGTCCGTTCTTGGGTCCGCCGCGGCACACACCACCGGGATTGGTGACCGGAGCGTTGGCGAAGGTCTGGATCAATTGCTGGACCGCCGCATTGCCCATGCGGTGCGTGTGTTCGCCACGGTCGAGACCGTCTCCGTCTCCGTTGAGATCGATTCGCATATAAGCGCACTCGACAAAAACGTCTTTTCGTAGTGGGTTGCCACCGATCCCTGCCTCATGCGCGTCCGGAATACCATCGGCATCCGCGTCTTGGGCCCAGCCTGTTGCTGGGAAGCCGCACACGAACAATCCCGTTGACAAGAGGACAAGGAAAAACAGAGAGCGAAGTGAGCGCGAAAAAACCATGACGAGTTCTCCTCAGTAATTGATGCCGCGCGAGTGCGATGATTGTGATGCTGGAATAGGGTGCGATCTTTCGCACCCTTTTGTTGTGGCATTCCTGACTTTTTAGGTCAATATCAGCACGCTCGCCAAGACCATATTTGCGACGACACTCCGTACTCCTAGTCGGGGATGGGGGAGGCGACGAGCCGCTGGTTTAAGCAGACCACGCTCAGCGAGCGGTCGTCCACGATGGTCGCGGGCACTCCGGCAAGAGCCCTGCCTGTCCAACGGAGGATATGGCCGACGTTCGCGGCAAGGGTGAAAAATCCAGTACTGGTGACTTCTTTGATCCGATTATCCCGAATGACCTGGGCGCCGACCGCGACATCTTGGAACTGGACCGTACGCTCCATCCCGCCATTGAGTGGCGCGCACGCCGCATTATTGAGGGTCAGGTTGAAAACGTAGGTGCCTCCGTTTCCCGCGGGGTGGAGTACGTCGGCGCTGCCGGTCGCGACACAGTAACGTACGAGGTTGGATGCGGCGAAGATTTGCTGGTTCAGCGTGGTGCACCCGGCCGCTGGGATGCCGATGTTGACAGCGGTGTCTTGACCACCAACGGCGGGTTGGGCGAGAGCGTGTCCAGCTCCGAGCGCGAGCCAGGTGGGAAGCGCCGCCAACATCATCATCTTTTTCCAGTTCTTACCGTTTAACCATGAACGAAAACTCCGTGCGAATGACGTATTCATTGAAAATCTCCTTTTATTGACGACAAGGTTATTGATCGTTGATCTTGGGAGGAGAGTCCTCCTCCCGCTCTTGGTTACTTACTGACCCTGACCGCAAATGACCGCATACTCGACGTCCACGATCCGAATAAGCGCGCGATTCGCGGCAGTTGTCTGTGCGCCTAAGAAGGTCAGCACCTTCCCTTTGAGATCGGCGACCGTCTTGGGATCGTCTTTGATCTTGATGTCCAGTTCGGTGGCACGTGGGATGGCGTTGAGCGCGGCAAAATCAGCGGCGGCAATAGGAGCGAGCTGACCCTGGCCGATCATAAAAATGATTTTATCAAAGTGCAGAACCGACAACGCAGTAGTGGGGCTTACTGGAGTTGCCGCCCAACATCGAGCCACGGCGCCAACTCCTCTGCCATCCACTGGCGGCACGACGGCGAGCGCTTGAC
>JABFSC010000002.1 GCA_013140885.1 Deltaproteobacteria bacterium
GCCGTTGGTTCGCGTCCGCGTTGGCGGCGGCACGAAAAGAGATCGCACTGTTCGGCCAGTCCATTCCGTTCGGTCACGACGTGCTGTTTTGCGCCGAACACTGGGACGACTTCACTTTCGGTGTGGAGATTTGTGAAGACCTGTGGACACCACAACCACCAAGTACCCGTCAGGCGCTCGAAGGGGCTACCGTGCTGGTGAACCTATCGGCCAGCAATGAAGTCATCGGCAAAGCGGCCTACCGCCGACAACTGGTGACCAGCCAGGCCGCGCGCTGTCTGGCCGCGTATGTCTACAGCGCGAGTGGTCCCGACGAATCGACCACCGACGTGGTGTTTAGTGGTCACTGCTTGATCGCCGAAAATGGTGTCCTCCTGGCCGAGTCGCAACGATTTCGTCGGGAAGCCTCTCTCTTGGTGACGGATGTTGACCTCGAACGACTACGGGGCGAGCGGGTCCAGTTGGGCAGTTTTGGTGATACCGCAGCTTGCCACCGTGCGACTGAACCACTGCGCCGGATTCACTTTCCCTGGCAGCCGCGTTCCGCGCCGGCTCGTTTAGCGCGCACAGTTGACGCGCATCCCTTCGTGCCACAGGGCGCACAAAACCTACGTGAGCGCTGTGAGGAAATTTTTCATATTCAGGTCGCAGGCCTAGGGAAACGACTGCTCCATCTCAACCAGCCCTCGCTTGCCATTGGCGTGTCCGGCGGATTGGATTCCACCTTGGCACTGCTGGTGACCTGCCGGACGGCGGATGAGATTGGCATGGAGCGGGCGCGGATTCAGGCATTAACCATGCCGGGGTTTGGCACCACGCGGCGGACGAGACAGAATGCGCTCACACTGATGAAGCTGCTGGGCGTTTCCTCTCGTGAAATCGATATTCGCTCCCTCTGTCTGGAAGAGCTGCGGGCACTAGGGCATCGCCCCTTTGGGCTCGATCTGACTGGTCTAACCGTGGAGGAGTTCTCGGAACGGATTCGTCGTCTCCCCACGGAACAGCGACACGACCTCACCTTTGAGAATGTCCAAGCACGGATGCGCACGAGCCTGTTGATGAATACCGCTTTCGTGATCGGCACCGGCGACCTGTCCGAACTCGCCCTGGGCTGGGCGACGTACAACGGCGACCACATCAGCATGTACAACCCGAATGTGAGTATTCCCAAGACCTTGGTGCGGTTCCTGGTCGCCTGGGCGGCGGAGCATGAATTCACTGGAGCCACCCGCGAGACGTTGCAGGCGATTGTCGAGACCCCGATTTCGCCGGAGTTGTTGCCGACAACACAGACCGGAGAGCTGGCGCAAGAGACCGAAGAGGTGATTGGTCCGTATGAGTTGCATGATTTTTTCCTCTTTCATTTTCTCCGCTACGGGACCGCGCCAGCGAAGATTCTCTATTTCGCGAACCAAGCACAGTTCGACAAGCCCTACACCGCGGCGGAGATTCGCCATTGGCTGACCATCTTTCTGCGTCGGTTTTTCGCCAATCAGTTCAAACGTTCGTGTTTGCCGGACGGACCCAAAGTCGGATCGGTGAGCCTCTCGCCGCGCGGCGATTGGCGGATGCCGAGTGATGCCGACGTGGCGAGCTGGCTGCGGTAGAGCGTGTGACAATGGCACTACTCCCTCCGCACAAAGCCGCGCGCCCGGAAGTGGTGTTCTATGACGGGCACTGTGGTTTATGCCATTGGGCGGTGCGCTTTATTCTCGCGCGCGATCACACCGGCGAAGCGTTCCGTTTCGCGCCACTCGACAGTGACACTTTCCGCGCCGCGCTGTCGGACACCGCACGCGCGTCACTGCCGGATAGTTTGATTGTCCAAACCGACGAGGGTGAGATATTGATGAGGTCGGACGCCGTGCTCCATGTCTTGCGGCGACTTGGTGGGCTGTGGCGGGCGTTAGGAATTGTTGGTCGTCTCATTCCGCGTGCTCCACGAGACAAAGTGTACGACGGCATCGCGCGCATACGCCACCGGTTGTTCAAAGCACCACCCGCGTCCTGTCCACTAATCCCGGCGAACCTGCGAGGGCGCTTTTTGGCATAAGTCCTCAGCCCTCAGGCTTCGGTCCCCGGTCTTTGGTCCCCCATCCTTATTCGCTAGGTTACGGAGAGGAGAAACTCGACATGACTACACCACAAGAACGGTATGTGCAGGCCGGCGACTATCGCGTCCGGGTCCTCGAAGCTGGACAGGGCGAGCCGATCCTGTTTCTGCATGGCGCGATGGGCGCGGGGATCTGGACCGAAGGCATGGCTCGGCTCGCCGAGCAATTTCGTGTGTTGCTCCCTGACCATCCAGGGTTTGGCCCTTCGCCATTGCCGGACTGGTTGATCGGCATGGATGACATGGTGTTCCATTACTTGGAGTTGCTGGACGCGCTCGACATTCGCGAGCCCGTGCGTATGGCTGGCGTGTCCTTTGGTGGATGGATTGCCGCGGAGTTCGCGGCCTTTCACCCAGAGCGTGTCAAGAAATTGGTGCTCATTGATGCCGCTGGGCTACGGATTCCAGCCGTTCCGATGCCAGACATCTTTCGCCTACCACCACAAAACATTTTGCCACTGGTCTTTCACGACCTCTCGAAGGCGATGGCGCTCATGCCCAAGGATTTTGGGCCGGACACGCTGATTCAGATGTTTCACGACCGGAGCGCGTTCGCACGCTTGTCCTGGAACCCCTATCTCCACAACCCCAAGCTGCCCCGCCGTCTCCATCGCGCGACAATACCGACGCTCTTGATATGGGGCCAGCAAGATCAACTGATTCCTCCCGTGTATGCGGAAGAGTACAAACGTCTGCTTCCGTCCGCGACGATCGCGCATATCGACCAGTGCGGACACGATCCTACTATTGAGCAACCAGAGGAGTTCGCGCGAATAGCTGGAGAGTTTTTACGTTGATTATAGTGGTCAGCGATCAGCCGTCAGCGGTCTGCCCAAGGAGTTTTTATGCAATCCTATTTCTTTCATCTCATGCCGTGGACTGATTATCCCGACGATTTCGACGAAAAATATGAATCGTCCTGGGTGACATTCCCAAACACTTTTTACGACCCCGTCAAAGGGGCTGATCTCTACAACCGCTATCTTGATGAGTTGGAGTACGCCGACACGCTAGGGTACGACGGGATCTGCGTGAACGAGCATCATCAGAATGCCTATGGCCTGATGCCCTCACCCAATGTGATCGCTGGGATGTTGGCGCGTCGCACCAAGAACGCCAAGATCGCCATCTTGGGCAACGGCTTACCGTTGCGCGCCAACCCACTGCGCATCGCCGAAGAGATCGCCATGCTGGATGTGGTCACACGGGGACGGATCATTTCCGGCTTTGTGCGTGGCATTGGCTGCGAGTATTTATCGCTGGACATCAATCCCACCTTTTCGCGCGAGATGTTTTACGAAGCGCATGACCTGATTACCCGCGCATGGACCGAACCTGGGCCCTTTGAATTCTTGGGGAAGCACTATCAGTATCGGTATGTGAACGTCTGGCCGCGCCCGTACACGAAACCACATCCCCCGATCTGGCTGCCATCCGCCGGAAGCTCGGAGACCATCGAATTCGCGGCTCAACATCGGTATCCGTATGTGTCGGTCTTTACCCCAATTGATAACGTCAAACGCTTGCTGACCTCCTATCGGACCTGTGCACGAGAAAAATTTGGCTACGAGCCCGATCCAGCCCAGCTTGGCTACGCTCCAGGCATGTATGTGTCCGATGATGAACAACGCGCAAAAGAAGAAGCGGCGGCTCACGCGGAGTTCTTCCGGAGCAAAGCGTTCAAGATTCCTCCGCACTTTTTGATTCCGCCGGGGTATGTGACGGAAAACTCACTGCGCGGATTCCTCGCGGCGGGACTCGGACAAGGCGGCCCGTTAGGCGACGCGATCGCGGGCACCCCCAAGACCGTGATTGACCGGCTCATCGCCGACTATGAATTCTTGGGCGGTTTTGGCTACATCATCGCCGGGGCTGGTCCGGGAAACGCGACCCATGAACAAACAGTGAAGCACATGACCCTGTTCCAGACCGAGGTGATGCCCACGTTGAAAAAATACCATGCGCAAAAAACCGCACGGTGAGTTGGGTCCCGAAGAAGAAAAATTTGATTTGCGTCTGACTCGAAATTCAGATAACACTAGGGCTGGTCAATTCCCCTTGGGCAAGAGGGGTAGATCAAAAATTGAACCGAGTAAGGAAAGG
>JABFSC010000620.1 GCA_013140885.1 Deltaproteobacteria bacterium
CCAGTACGCGCCTGACCCGTCGAGCCAACAGGCGTGCACGATTGGCGGTAATGTCGCCGAGAACTCCGGGGGGCCGCACACGCTCAAATATGGCGTCACCACCAATCATGTGTTGGGGGTCGAGCTCGTCTTGCCTGATGGCGAGGTGGTGCAGCTCGGTGGCCTCGTCGAGGATGCGCCAGGATACGATTTGCGCGGCATCACCATTGGCGCGGAGGGCACGTTCGGTATCGTTACCCAAGCCACGCTACGGCTCACCCGCCAACCCCAAGCCTATCGCACCTTTCTCGCGGTGTTCGAGACCGTGCCGCAAGCGACGCAGACGGTGTCCGACATTATCGCGGCGGGCATTATCCCCGCCGCCTTGGAGATGATGGATAACCTGATGATTCAGGCGGTCGAGGCGGCGTTTCACTTTGGCTTTCCCACCGACGCCGGGGCGGTGCTTATTATCGAACTCGATGGACTCGAAGCCGGGCTCGATGCACAGACGACGAAGATCCGAACGATCTGTGAGCGCAACGCCGCGCGTGAGGTGCGGCTCGCCAAAGATGAAGCCGAACGCACGGCGTTATGGAAAAGCCGGAAACGGGCGATTGGCGCGGCGGGCCGCCTCGCGCCTAACTATTGCACGCAGGATGGCGTGGTCCCACGCACCAAGGTGCCTGACATCTTGGCGGCGATTACTGGGATTAGTGAAAAATACCAAATACGCATCGGCAATGTCTTCCATGCGGGCGATGGCAACATCCATCCGATTCTCTTGTTCGACGAACGCAATGCCGAGGAGACCGAGCGTGTCCTGAAAGCTGGGCAAGAAATTCTGCAAGCCTGTGTCGATCTTGGCGGCAGTCTCACGGGCGAGCATGGCATTGGCGTCGAGAAGATGGGGCAGATGTCGTTGATTTTCACTCCCGACGATTTGCTGGCGATGACCCAGGTTCGGGGCGTGTTCAATCCAGAGAATCGCTGTAACCCGCATAAAATTTTCCCTACCCCGCACGGGTGTATCGACACGCGCGTCCCACGGCGGCAAGCCTCGCTGTGAGCGGTGCCGAGCAATGAGGGTCGAGTTATGAGTGGTGGCGACAACGGGGCGCGCTTCGCGATCGACGGACGGGTGCCGCAAGAGATTGTGTTTCCTGAGAGCACCGAGCAAGCGGCGGGGATGCTCCATGTCGCCGCCGAGCATCAGCGCGCGGTCAGTCCGGTCGGGACCGGCGCGTTTCTGCACATTGGTGGTCTGCCGCGACGCTACGATCTCGCGCTCTGCCTGCAACGCATGAATCGGGTACTGGATTATCAACCGACCGACATGACCATCGCGGTTGAAGCGGGTATTTCGCTCGCGCGCCTGCAACAGGTCTTGGGCGAACAAAATCAATGGTTACCGATCGATCCGCCGTGGCCGGAACGGGTGACAGTAGGCGGGCTGATCGCGATGAACCTCAGTGGGCCGTCACGCTTCTCGCAGGGCACGATCCGCGATTTTCTCATTGGCATCAAAGTGATTCGCGCCGACGGGACGGTCATCAAAAGCGGTGGCCGCGTTGTTAAGAATGTCGCTGGCTACGATCTCGCCAAGCTGTACTGTGGGTCATTCGGGACCCTCGGTGTGATCGCTGAAGCCATCTTCAAGATTCGTCCACGGCCAGAAGCGCGGACGGTCGTTGCCTTGGGCTTCCCCACGGCGGAGCAGGCAATGGCGGTGGTGTTGCGCGTGCTTGGCACTGAACTGCAACCGACGCTGATCGAACTGACCAATTGTGATGTGGGTGAGCTAGGGGCCAAGCGGTCGCCGTATCAGCTCTATATTGGCTTCGCGGGCAGCGTGGAAGAGATCGCCTACCAACACAACCGCCTCCAAGAAATCGCCGGAGCCAGTGGTGAGCAGCAGTCCGCGCTGCCAGACGCCATCCGCGACTTTCCGGTGAGTGGCGACGCCGCGCTGCGCTGCAAAGTCAGCTTGCTCCCCTCACAGATCACGCCTTTTTGCCAAGCGGTGGAAGAAGAGAGCCCAGTCCGTGGTCTGTCCGTGGAGATGGTCGCGCACGCGGGCAACGGCATCCTCTACTGTCGGCTCCCGCAACGGGACAACCCGTCACGAGAGAAACTGTTGTCGTTCGTTGACTGGCTCCGCATCCTCGCCAAGAAATTGGGTGGGACGGTGGTGATTGAAGCGATTGATCCGACTCTGAAAGACCGCGTCGATGTCTGGGGGCATGTTGGGAGTAGTTTCCCGCTGATGAAACGACTGAAGGAGACACTCGACCCGCAAGGGATGATTAATCCAGGGCGGTTTGTGGGGGGCCTTTGAGGATTGAGACTTGGCGCTTGAGACTGGAGACTGTTTTCTGCTCTTCCAAGTCTCCAGTCTCAAGCGCCAAGTCTCAAGGCGTAGCCCCCTGTTTCGTGAGATGTCAGCGTCTCGCGCTGCTGAGAGGAAGAGGGAACCGCTTGTGCGCCGGCCTGGGCCAGGACAGAGCAAACATGGGCTTGCCTCCACATTCGGGAGCTTGCAGGGGATGGCCCGAGTGGAAGTGGATGAATTCTTGCGCACCCTGGGCGCGGAGGCGCGTATGACGGCGGGAGGATATACCCGCTATCAGTTTCCAGATAGTTCCGAAGTATGGATTCGTCCCAATGGTGAAGTCGTGCGGCTTCCGTGGCGCGAGTATGATGATCGAGGACAGCGGACCAACAAAGGCGCACGCCTTGATGAAACCGGGGCCGTAACGTCTCTCCATACAACGGGCGAGAGAGTGGAGAACTGACCATGGATTATCAAACCTTAGGACTTGGAGAAGCCGCATCCGTGGTTCTCGCGGTCACCGTGGATGCCGCCGCACAATCCATCGCGCTTTCGTGCGTCTACAATCCCCATGCAGTGCCGATGCCTTATACGCTATGGTTCGGACAGTGCGAAAATATCGCCTGGGAGACTTTCGAGGATGTCCCAGATTTGCAGCACATCGAGGCGGAGTTGGTCGGCCTCTCACTCCGAACGAACGAGACTCAAAAGCTGGCGACCATTACCACGGACATATTTGAACTCTCCTTCTGCTACGGGAGCGTTTCTTTACAAACCTCTTCACCACGCTCATCTCAGTCCATGTCGCATTACCCGCTTCACCCAGGACGGGGGCATGCTGAACTGAGAGAAAAAGTATGAAGCCGAACCCACGGACCCTTTTCAAGCAAGAATCTCGGATTGCGGACGAGTTTGCTTTGTTGGAAGCTATCGTCGTTTTTCCTGGCGACTGTCTTGAGCTGCTGAAAACTATTCCGAATGAATCCCTGCAACTCATTGTTACCTCGCCTCCCTATAACATTGGAAAAGAATACGAGAAGAAGCTTCACTTGGATTTATATCTCCAACAGCAAGCGCAGGTGATCGCGGAGTGCACGCGTATCTTGTCCCCACGAGGGAGCATTTGCTGGCAGGTTGGCAACTACGTTGACAAAGGAGCAATCATCCCGCTGGACACCGTGCTCTATCCCATCTTTGCAAGTCACGGGCTGAGGATGCGCAATCGTATCATTTGGCACTTCGAGCATGGATTGCACGGGAGCCGTCGCTTTTCCGGACGTTATGAAACGATCATGTGGTTCACGAAATCCGATGACTATGTGTTCAACCTTGACGCGGTGCGGGTGCCTCAAAAATATCCGGGGAAAAAGTATTTCAAGGGTCCCAAGGCTGGTCAGTATTCGTGTAATCCTCTTGGGAAAAATCCTGGAGATTTATGGGTGATTCCCAACGTCAAGAGTAATCATGTCGAAAAAATTGAGCACCCCTGCCAGTTTCCAGTCGAACTTGTTGAACGATTGGTGCTCGCTCTAACCGACAATAGGGATTGGGTGTTGGACCCCTTTCTTGGCACAGGCACCTCAGTCATTGCCGCACTTCGCCATGGACGTCGAGGAGTTGGCGCGGAGATTGTTCCCAAGTACGTTCAGCTCGCCCGACAACGGATTCAGCAGGAGATTGATGGAACATTGCGAACCCGCCCCATGAACAGACCAGTCTATGACCCTATTGAAGCGGGGAACAGCTTGACTATCGCCCCTTGGAAGAAGGACGCCGAACAGATTCGGCTGTTTGAGAGAAGTCCGAAATACAGGAAAACAGCAGGCCGATGAGGATCGCGGAAACCTACTCGCATCTGAACGGTCTTGAGTTTCTTCTGGTGCACA
>JABFSC010000661.1 GCA_013140885.1 Deltaproteobacteria bacterium
CCGGGTCATCCAACGGCGCGCCTATGGGCTGCGCGACGAAGAGTATCTGCGGTTGAAGATCCTGACGTGCATGCTACCGGAGCTCTAAAATGACCAAAATTTACCCACACGATTACGCGAAGAGCCACTTTTTGTTTGTTCAGTTGCTGTCACAGGATGTGCCTCAATGATTAGTGGGACGAACGAGAGCTTGTCAGTTGCGACAACCGCCTGCCCTGGAGCCATGTGTCAACTTAAAAACTCAAAGGGCACCTGGTATGTGACCGCGCCGGGGTCTGTCACGGTTCATCGGGGCTATGGCGACATGACGGTGACGTGCAAGAAAGAAGGATTTCCGGATGCTACCGCTCAGGTTTCCTCATCGACAAAACTGGTTACGGGAGCGAACGTTGTCTGGGGACTCTTGCTTCCTATAGGGGCTGGTGTGGATGCGGCGACGGGAGCGGCATACGACTACCCTGGGGAGATTGTTGTGATGATGGATTGCCCGACGAGTGTTCCGCAGGCGGAGAATCCTACCAGTCCCCAATAAAGAGAATTTGCGAAGAATCGCAAGCGTGGTTGCAAGAGGAAACCTCAGTTCACTGCGTTCGTGTTCTTCTCAGAAGGAGAGTCACAGGAGTATCTGTATGTACACACCCCGAATGAAACACTTTTGTCTCATCGCTAGCGTTGTTCTACTAACGTCGGTCCACGCTGCGCACGCAACAACTGTGATCGAGATGACGTTTGCCGATCTGGTGGCGCAGGCAGAAGGGATTGCCGTCGGCACGGTCTCCGACATCCGCGAGCAATGGGATGCGACGCAGCAGGTGCCGCTCACGCTTGTCACCTTCTCGAATCTCACCGTGCTCAAAGGTAATCCGGGTACGAGTATGACGCTCGAATTTCTTGGCGGCACCATGCCCAACGGGCTGGTCATGGTGATTCCTGGGGTGCCCCGCTTCACAGTGGGAGAAAAGACTGTGGTGTTTCGTACTGGAAACCAGCGTGAAGTCTGCCCATTAGTAGGAGTATGGCAAGGATTGCTGCGGGTGGTGAATAATCCGCAGCAGGGCGTCGAAACCGTGAGTGACAGTTATCGGATTCCGCTTGTCAAAATTCAAGCTGGAAAATTTGTGAAACTGTCCCCCACGAACGCGACCCAGGAAACACTCTCGCTGCCGACACTTTTGCAGTCCATTCAACACGAACTGCAACACCCCTCGAATCCATCGTAGAGAGAAAGGACGTGGCACGATGCATCGCCGAGCAGCAGTATTGATTGGTATAGTCCTGGCCTTGCTGTTTTCCTCTGTGGGCTACGCTTTCGTGCGCATAAGTGTTGATGGTGTGTCGCCGTTTTGGCCCAATGCCACAACCTCCCTCAACCTCGCAGTCGGCTGCCCGAGTACACCCCTCCCCCAGTGGGGACCATGTTGGACGGATGCGGTGATCGATGCCGCCAACCAGTGGCTACACCCAACCACAGCGTTCCACTTCACGATCCAGTCTCCAACGGTGCCGACCGCTAATCCCTGTGGGATTGATGACGCACGTACGATCGCCTTTCGGTTCTTCGCCTGTGGAGGGCGTGACTTCGGCTCTATGTTGGCAATAACCTTCCTCTATCTCAATCCCGCGACGGGCGAGTTTGTCGATGCCGACACTATCTTTGCTGCTGAGCGGACCTGGAGCACCTATTCCGGGCCGCCGCAAACCAATCCTACGGGGACAAGAATTTTCGATTTTCATCGGGTCGCAACCCATGAATTAGGTCACATCGTTGGACTTGGTCACCCCGATGAATCCGGCCAGCAGGTAGTCGCGCTTATGAACCACACGTTCAGCGACATTGAGACGCCGCAAGCCGATGATCGCGCCGGAGCACAAGCTATTTATCCCGTTACGCCGCCGCCACCCCCTCAAGGGAGGCTCGAAAATCCTTCTCCGGACAGTTCAGTGAGCGGCATCAGCACCATTTCGGGCTGGGTCTGTACAGCGAGTCAAATTGCATTACTGATCGATGGGACCATTACTGTTATCGCCCCCTACGGTTCGCCACGCGGCGATACCGAATCGGTATGTGGCAGGGTGAATACAGGGTTTGGTCTGCTTGTGAATTGGAACAATCTCTCGCCTGGATCACATCAAGTGATTGCGCTAGCTGATGGTGTGGAGATCGGACGGTCAACGGTGACCGTCTCCACGTTTGGCACGGATTTTCTGCGGGGTGCCAGTGGGACGTACACGGTACCGTTCAATAATCGGAATGTTACCTTGCAGTGGCAGGAAAGTTTGCAGAACTTTGTGATCAGCGGGGTGCAGTGACAGAAACCATGACAGACATCACCTGGGCCAGATATCCAAAAACACTTGTGATGATGCTCGCGACGGAACAGGGGCTTATGCTTGCCCGTCATTGATTGAGCGAGGCAAAGAAGGAGCATTCAAGTCCGGTCTCATTGGCGTCTGTCTTGCGGAATACCAGCTTAGGAGAAGAGCACAATGAAGAGTTTCAAGGGAATTTTTTGCTTATTAGTGCTTCTACCGGCTTTGAGCCTTCTGGGGAGTGGATGTGCGGGGACGCGAGGATCGGCTCGAGTGGTTACTCCCCCCCAGAGCTGATATGCCGCCCACCCAGTTTGCCAACCTGATTATAAGAGTAGAAAGCAAGTCGGACGTTCCAGTAACATCCGCTGGTAAGGAGAGAATTCTAAACTTGATTATCAAGAATATCAGAACGGAAGTCCCCAACCGCTTCCAGACAATCAACCAAGCGAGTCCAGGTCCGAGTACGTTGAATGCGACTGTTATGATCAAAAGATATGAGGAAGGAAATGCGTTTGCCAGATTGATGCTAGCGGGTCTCGGACAAATACATATTGATGCGGATATTGTTCTGAGTGAAGAGGGAACGAAAGAGAGTCTCGCGCAATACGAAGTCAGTAAAACATTTGCTTGGGGAGGGATGTATGGCGGACTGACTGACATCATGGACGTGGAGGATGGCTTTGCAAAAGCGGTCGCTACCTCAATTGTAGGAAGGAAAGAATAGCAGGATTTTCATATCCACTACTTCGGACATTTTTTGTGTAAGGTGAAGAGGCGTAACGAAAAAGGCCAAGCCCTGCTTGAAATTGAGCCGTTATTACCGCGAAGCTAGGGTCGTCTGACAGCTCACGTGTACTAGAGGATGGAAAGACCGAAGATACCTATCTGATCAAAGTGGGCAACGAGTCGAGTTCCGGGCGGGCGTGGGCGCATGCGGGAATGGATCTCCTGAGCCTCGGACTCTGGGAAGTCGTGGCGACTCCCTACGAACTGGCACAGCGTGAGGAAAAATCGCGCTATGCCATCACGTATGACCCTGCGGGTAACGTCATTGACGTCAAGAAATTGGGGGAGAAGTAACGCCTCTGCGTCACACATTTGGTGAGGGCAAAGCAATCCCCGCCACATTACATTGGACGGCAAAAGGAAGACACAAGGTGCGATATGAGAAAGAAGGTAAAAGCGTTTGTAATTACTCGACTGTCGTGTTTTCGCTTCCTTCAGGCTTAGTGCTGTGCGCCGTAAATACGTGGCGGGTTAGCAATCAAAAGAAACGGCCAGCGTAAGCAACTTGAACGTTCTGTAAGTGTATTGGGCACGAGACAAAATGACGCTCCGAACTGTATGTGTACTCCTCCTTCTTTCGGCAGGCTGCACCACCGCCCATTATTGGCCAATCCGGCTAGATTCTTTAGAAGATGGAAAAACTCTCAGGAAAACGGTGATCTCAGAACTGGGGCAACCGTCTGGCACCTTTGAGGAAGACAGGATCATCTCCTATCGGCTCGGAAAGAGGTCGGGGAAGTACTTCATGCTCGATCAAAAGACGGAAGAAGATATCAAAAGGGGCGCTTTATCGTGGCTTAGCGGATTTGAGGGGAGATTTAGCCTAGTGCTGGTATTTGATGAGAACCATGTCCTACAGAAGCACTCTGTGGTGAAGGTCCAATAAAGCCCTTTGCCCGTGGATGAGCCGTTGTGAAATTCTTACTGCTCAGAAAACCTCTTCACATATATCTTGGGTATGGGCTGTTAAGTGTCATCTGCACTGGCTGCATCCCTGTAAGCTTCTACACTTCTGGTTCGCGGACAAACGTGCAGGAGAAAACGGCATTGATGATTGTCCCTGGGCAAACGACGAGAGAGGAGATTCTTCTGACTCTGGGGGCACCTGATCAGGTGTCCCCAGATGGAAGCCAGATGGTTTACAGCTGGGAGAAAATAAAGGCCATTGTCGTAGGGGGTTACGCTGCTACCCCACTGCCACAGTGGTCTAGCCTTGTCATCACCTTGGACGAACACAATGTAGTTGTACAGCGGGAGATACAAAAAAAGGGGGTTCCCGCTTTTTGGTAGGAGATTGACATAGTGGCTATACAAAATTCATCGAGGGGAAAGGACTCAACAGCGGCGTGCAGCTCATGGGTGGCCAGAACGCAAAAATCTCCTTAGATGCCGCATTAAAAGATGCAATAGCAAAGCTCTTTCACGATCCCCAATTTCTTGAAGCAGTCGTCAAAGCAGGGACCGGAACATAATTCACACGTGTCAGCAAAGATTCGTTCAGCGCGGATCGTCGTGGAAAGGGGGAGCATGTGATGAGCGAACCGATACTCTCATTGACGGGGCTCACGCTTAGCCTTGCCACGGTGCGTGACTTTGAGCAGGTGCGCCCGCGGGTGGTGCTCGCCGACGAAGCGCGGATGCGTATGGATGCGAGTGTGGAGGTTGTCCGGGACGCCGTCCGCACGGAACGGGTGAGCTATGGCATCAACACCGGTTTCGGAGTTTTCGCCAATCGCCATATTGCCCCCGATCAAGTGTTGCAGCTCCAAGTCAATCTGGTGCGCAGCCACGCCTGCGGCATCGGGACTCCCCTCGCTCCACACCTGGTGCGGCGGATTCTCCTGCTTAAAGCCAATAGTTTAGCGGTGGGCTGTTCCGGCGTGCGCCCGGAGGTGGTCGAAGCCCTGCTCGCGCTGTGCAACCACGACGTGCTGCCGGTGATCCCGTCGCATGGGTCGGTCGGTGCGTCCGGGGACCTGGCTCCCTTGGCCTATGTGGCCTTAGCCTTGATCGGTGAAGGGGAAGCCATGCAGGGCAGTCGCCTCCTCACGGGTGCCAACATGCTTGAGGCTGCAGGTATTACCCCGCTGACTCTTGAAGCCAAGGAAGGGCTTGCGCTGCTCAATGGCACTCAGGTGAGTCTCGCCCTTGCGCTGGAAGGACTCTTTCAGGCGGAACAACTGCTCACCGCCGCGATTGTCGTGGGGGCCCTGACCGTGGAGGGACTGGCGGGCAGTCACAGTCCATTTGACGCGCGGGTGCAGGCGGTGAGCCGTTTCCCATCGCAGATCGAGGTCGCGGAGCGGTTGCGATTGCTGCTGACGGAGAGTGAGATATGGCGGAGTCATGCCGATTGTGACCGGGTTCAGGACCCGTATTCCCTGCGGTGCATGCCGCAGGTGTATGGCGCGGTGGCGAGTACGATCAGTCATGCGCGCTCGGTGCTGGAGGCCGCGTGCAATGGTGTGTCGGACAACCCGTTGATCTTTGGCACGGACATCATCTCCGGGGGCAATTTCCACGCTGAGCCGCTGGGCTTTGTAAGCGACTTTCTGGCCATTGCCGTGGCGGAACTCGCGAGCATGGCGGAGCGGCGTATTGATGCCTTGGATCGCCGCGTGAACCCACGTCTCAGCATGTTCTTGGCCAAAGAGCCGGGGTTGGAATCCGGCTTTATGATCGCGCATGTCAGTGCGACGGCATTGGTCTCGGAAAACAAAACCCTGGCGCACCCGGCATCGGTGGACAGTCTCCCGACCTCGGCGGGACAAGAGGATCACGTCAGCATGGCCCCGTGGGCGGGGATGAAGCTGCAACGGATTTGCGACAATACCCGTCACGTGCTCGCCATTGAACTACTCGTCGCTGCTCACGCCATCGACAGCCAACGCCCGCTACGGACTTCCCCACGGTTGGAAGAGGTTCATGCGCTCGTGCGCGCGCGGGTGCCGTATCGACCGTATGACCATCGCCTGGATCGCGACATCGCTACGCTGGCCGCGTTGATCGCGGGTGGGGAGTTGGACCGTTTCGTCGTCTAGTTTGGCTTCCGCCAAGGGATGAGGCCATGCGCGGACGACACCGCAACGGATATTGGTTGGCGTTACTCCGCCGCGATGCCTGTCACCCGGAAGCCTGGGAGCGCGCCACGGTGTCGTGGTGCTTATGGTACGCCGCCCCCAATGCGTTGGCTTGGGCGTGGAGCGAGGGATCGGCGCTGGAGCTATGGACCGCATCGACCAGACGGCCAATGTGGGTTTGCATATCCGGGGCGAGCGCGCGCAGGAGAAGACTCGTGGTAATGCGAAACCCGTGGAGCCACGCATCCTCCAGTCGGTTGAGTTCCGACTCTTCCAGATGCAGGGCCTGACGCAACGCCTCGTCCTCCGTCAAGCCGGAATCTTGAACGACGGTTTCGGCCGCGGTGACCACGGCTTCCACGCCCGCAAGCATATCGTCAGGGATATCCGGTGGATGATCCATGACATCGCAGACGTAAGCGGATCGCTCCAGGGCGACGATGTCATGCGTTTCATCGTCGGCCATGGCCTGCCACAACGCCCGCTGGGCCGCGGCACACTGTGGGTGCTCACTGAGGTTGCGATAGACCTGACGCACTCGGCGTTCCAGGGTGATGAGTCGTTCAAGTATCTGATGTGGGTTCATAGTGAGGTGGCTCCCGTGAGCACCGATTCTCTTTTTGCTTTCATTGTCTGGGGCGGAGCACAACCCGTGCCGTGAGCGACACGGTGCGCCGGAGCGATTGCGGCAAGAGAGGCACGGCAAGCTGTCGCAAAGATAAGAATCCCCCTGCCGTTCGCTTGCCAGCTTTGGGAATCAAGAGGGCCTCACGCGTCAGGGGAGGGACCTGTTTCGCGGAAGTCCGAGACCGCTACCTCTCGACTCCTATGAACTGCCTTCCACGGCAGACGCCGTGACTGGTCGTCGCCCTGGTTCCGCCTCGCTGGTCAAAGACCAACCAAATTTGAGGCCCAAGACAAACCACCCCAAGGCGAGCGTGCCGCAGGCAAAGATCGTGTCTCCGATCATGCGGAGCCAACGCAAGGTGGTCATCGTATCGGTTTGGAGGAATTCCGCCGAGCGTGCATACCACAAGCCATGCTCGACACTGGCCCAGGTTTGCAGTAACCCGATCGGGAGCAGACTGAGCAGCGCCATCAACAACAGCCCGATGTTCATCGCCCAAAAGGCAAAGGCGAGCAGTCCGTTTTTCCACACCCGCTGTTCGGTTAATCCACGCAGACAGAACAGCATGAGGCCAATCCCTAGCATGCCGTAGACGCCGAAAAAGGCAGTATGGGCATGTAACGGTGTGGTGTTCAGTCCTTGCATGTAATAGAGCGCAATGGGCGGATTGATGAGAAACCCAAACAACCCAGCCCCCACCAGGTTCCAAAACCCAACCGCGACAAAGAAATAGATCGGCCATTGATAGGCGCTTACCCACGGCTGCAGCCGACTCAAGGTGAGATTCCCGTAGGCTTCGTAGCCAATCAGCACCAAGGGCACCACTTCCAACGCACTAAACGTGGCGCCGAGGGCCAAAATCGCGGTCGGCGTGCCGGTAAAATAGAGATGATGGAACGTCCCAATAATACCGCCCGTGAGATAAATCGCGGTCGAGAAGAGGACCGTCCTCGTCGCGGCAACCGTGGAGACCAATCCCAGGCGACTAAAAAGGAAGGCCAGCACAACGGTCGCGAACACTTCAAAGAACCCTTCGACCCAGAGATGCACCACCCACCAGCGCCAGTACTCGACAATGGCCAGGTTGGTGTGACGGCCCCACATGATGCCCGCCGCATAGAAGAGTGGAATCGCCACCGACGCAATAAAAAATACGACCAACAGGTCACGCTCTTGATCCGCATTGCGTAACGCGCGGCGCATCGGTCTGTCCATCAACACCAGCCAGAGAATGAGTCCCACCAAGAGAAAGAGTTGCCAAAACCGTCCGAGGTCAACGTACTCATACCCTTGATGCCCAAACCAAAAGTTCGTCACTAATCCGAGCCGTTGTTGCACCCCAAACCACTGGCCCGCCATCGACCCAACAACGATAATCAGCAAGCACACAAAGACGAAGTTCACCCCGAGTCGCTGATAGGGAGGTTCGTAGCCAGAGACGGCGGGGGCAATAAAAAATCCCGTGGCTAACCAGGCGGTGGCAATCCAGAAGATCCCGAGTTGGACATGCCACGTCCGGGTGACGGCATAGGGCAACCACTGGGCGAGCGGGAAGCCATACAACCGCGTCCCTTCCACCGCGAAATGCGCGGTGACCACGCCCAGCAGCACCTGGAGGACCAAGAGCGCCGCGACGACCCAGAAGTATTTCACGGTGGCTTGCATTGACGGCGTGGGCGCAAGCCCCCGTAACGGGTCGTTCTCCGGTACGGCGTGGGAAGTGACACCCTCAGCATGATTTCGCGCGGCAATGTACCAGGTCAAGGCGCCGATCCCCGCCAGGAGGAGCACGATACTGACGACCGACCAAACGAAGATCGCCGCGGTTGGCACATTGTCGATCAAGGACTCTGGCGGCCAGTTATTGGTATACGAAATCACGCCCCCAGGACGATTGGTCGCGCATGCCCAGGCGGTCCAGAAGAAGAACGCATTCAGGAGTCGCTGACGTTCAGGGTCTTTGAGCGCGCGCTCTGGCAAGGCGTACGCATCTCGCAGTGCCGCGAGTTGCGGATCATTGCCGAACAGCGCGGCGTAATGGTGACCAACGGCGGCTATGGCTTCGGCGCGGGCGGGAGACACCAGCAGGTCTTCGGTCACCGGGTTATAGGTATTGGTGCGCATTTCTCGTTTGAGTCTCGCTCGCAGTGCGGCTTGCGTCTCTTCGTCCAGCGCGGCGTGGGCTTTCTGGTATTGCCCCTGAGCCCACGCATCAAGAAGCCAGGTTGCCTCCCGATGCAACCAGTCCGCCGACCAGTCTGGAGCCACGTAGGCGCCGTGTCCCCAGATACTGCCCACCTCTTGTCCCCCGAGGGATTGCCACACGTTTTGTCCATTGCGAATGTCGTCGCCGGTGAACAACACGGTCCCGGTCGTCGTGACCACACGGAGCGGAATAGGTGGAGCTTGGCGATAAATCTCGCGACCGAAGTAGCCCAGTACGGTAAAAGCGACCAACATGACCGCACCGAGGCTGAACCAGAGTTTGGTGTGACGCATTCTTACTCCCTTTCCTTGTCTTCCTTCTTGAAGAAGCGAGCAGCATACCACTTCTCAGTTTTCATTCGAGCGAGGAGACCCCTCTTTCCGTAGGCCGGGATAAGGCCGGAAGCCGTTCCCGGCGCGCGCGTACATACCGGAAACGCTTCGCTTATTCCGGCCTACGTCTTTCTCTCTGCGTGCAAATGCAAACCGCCGTAAGAAGGGGCAAGGGCAGGGATTCCTAAAATCGCGAGCTGCTTCTCCGCAAGCCAGCGAGGCCCAGTTCTTGCGTCCTTTGTGCTCCAATGGCATTGACATGACTGCGGATGACTTTCGGTTGTCTTCGTCGTGAGAGGATTCCGCCTCTTGAAAGGAAACCCATGTACGTGATCGAACGGCCTACACTCGATGCCCTTCTCGCCGTGCTCCAGCAGCGCGCCTTTACCCTGGTGGGCCCAACCGTGCGTGACGGCGCCATCGTCTATGATGAGATCGCCGCCGCGACCGATCTCCCCATCGGGTGGACGGATGAGCAAGAGGGCGGCACGTATCACCTGGAGCGGCGCGATGACGCGGCGGTGTTTGGCTACGTCGTGGGTCCACAGTCGTGGAAGCGGTTCCTCTTTCCCCCAACCGTGCGGCTGTGGCACGCGCGCCGAGAGACGGGCGGTTTTCAAGTCCAGGCGGACAACGAAGTGCCCCCGCGCTTTGCCTTCATCGGGGTCCGAGCATGTGAGCTGCATGCCATCGGCATACAGGACAAGGTGTTGCTCGCCGGAGCACACGTCGATTCGGTGTATGAAGCGCGTCGCCAGCATGTCTTCATTGTGGCCGTGAACTGCGGCCAGGCGGGTGGCACCTGTTTTTGCGTGTCGATGCAGACGGGTCCCCAGGTGAGTAGCGGATTTGATCTGGCCCTGACCGAGATCATCGAGAACGACCGGCATGCTTTTGTGGTGGAAGTCGGGACGGACCGTGGGGCGGAGGTGCTTCACGAGCTTCCCCATCGCGCGGCCAGCGAAGAGGAACAGCAGGCGGCGCGACTCGTGGTGGAGCGTGCCGCTGGACAGATGGGGCGTCGCATGGACACCACCGACATCAAAGAGCTGCTGTATCGCCATGCCGAGCATCCCCGGTGGGATGACGTGGCGAACCGCTGCCTCGCCTGTGGAAATTGCACGATGGTATGCCCAACCTGTTTCTGTACCACGGTGGAAGACACGACCGACCTGACGGGTGAGCACGCCGAACGCTGGCGCACGTGGGACTCGTGCTTCACCCTGGATTTCTCTTACATTCATGGCGGGAGTGTCCGTGCCTCGGCGAAATCGCGCTATCGCCAGTGGCTCACGCACAAACTCGCGAGCTGGATCGATCAGTTCGGCACCTCGGGCTGTGTGGGGTGCGGGCGCTGTATCACCTGGTGTCCCGTGGCGATTGACATCACCGAGGAAGTCAGTGCCCTCCGCGCAAGCGAGAACGCCACGCTCGCGTCAGCACAGGAGAAACATGATGGAAACCCTTGAACCCATCCTCGCCGCGCATCCTTTTTTTCGCGACCTTGATCCACGTCATCTGCAACTGATTGTCAGTTGCGCCGCCAACGTGCGCTTCGAGGCCGGCCAGTTCATCTTCCGCGAGGGGGAAGACGCCAACCATTTTTATCTGCTCCGCCACGGCACCGTGAGCGTGGAGGTCTTCGTGCCCCAACGCGGCGCGCTCACGATCCAGACCCTCCGCGAAGGCGATGTGCTCGGCTGGTCGTGGTTGCTGCCGCCCTATCGCTGGCATTTCGACGCGCGGGCGGTCAGCCTCACTCGCGCGCTCGCCTTGGATGGCAAGTGCTTACGCGCGAAGTGTGAAGACGACCACGACTTGGGGTACGAACTCTTCAAACGTTTTGCCCGTCTTATGACGGAACGGCTCCAAGCGACACGCCTCCAACTCCTCGATGTCTACGGTGGACACCAATAAGAAGGAGAAGGCATGGCCACTGATCCAATGCTCCCGACGCCGTATCACGTGCACCGCGTGCGCAAGGAAACCGCCGATACGGTGACCTGCGAACTCGTTCCGGCGGAGCCCCACGCCGCGCGCCCCTTCGCCGCTGGGCAGTTCAACATGATTTATCTGTTTGGCGTTGGCGAAGTCCCCATCTCCATCAGTGGTGATCCGACCAAGCCGTCTCCCCTCGTGCATACGGTGCGCGCGGTGGGCCCGGTCAGCAAAGCAATGGCGCAACTGAAACGGGGGGAGGTCGTCGGCGTGCGTGGTCCGTTCGGCAGCGCTTGGCCGGTCGAGGAGGCTGTCGGCAATGATGTCGTGTTGGTCGCGGGCGGCATCGGTCTCGCGCCGCTCCGGTCGGCGTTGCTCCACCTCTTAGCCCACCGCCAGCGCTACGGGCGGATTCTCCTGCTGTATGGCGCGCGCACGCCGCCGGACCTGCTCTACGTGCGCGACCTGGAACAGTGGCGGAGCCGCTTTGACCTCGACGTGGAAGTGACGGTCGATAGCGCCGCCACTTCCTGGAGTGGCTCGGTGGGGGTGGTGACGACGTTCATCGCCAGAGCGTCGTTCGATCCTCAGAATACCTTGGCGATGGTCTGCGGCCCCGAGGTGATGATGCGGTTCACTATCCGGGAACTCCACAGCCGTGGGGTCATGAATGACCACATCTTCCTTTCCATGGAACGCAACATGAAATGCGCGGTCGGTCTCTGCGGGCACTGTCAGTTTGGTCCCACGTTTCTCTGCAAGGATGGCCCCGTCTTGCGGTATGACCGGATAATGCCGTGGTTCGGCAGGCGGGAGGTGTAAGATGGCACGACGACGCAAACCCAAGCTCGCGGTGTGGAAGTTCGCGTCTTGCGATGGCTGCCAGTTGA
The DNA here is from genome assembly GCA_013140885.1 of Deltaproteobacteria bacterium. Taxonomy (GTDB): domain Bacteria; phylum Desulfobacterota; class Binatia; order Bin18; family Bin18; genus JABFSC01. Next base: position 12,174 of record JABFSC010000661.1, read on the forward strand.
GTCTGCTCGATTGCGAGGATGAATTGTTGACGGTCGCGGACCACCTCGAGATCGCCTATTTTCTCGAAGCGTCGCGCGCGACGGTCGCGGGGCCGTATGATCTCTCATTGGTGGAAGGCTCCATCACCACGCCGCATGACGCCGAACGCATTCAACACGTTCGCCGGGTCTCGAAGTTCCTCGTGACTATTGGGGCCTGTGCCACCGCCGGCGGCATCCAAGCCCTGCGCAATTTCAAGGATGTGAAGGACTTTATCGCCGTGGTCTACGCCCGGCCCGACTACATTGAGACGCTGGCGCGGTCCACCGCGATCGCTGAGCATGTCCGGGTGGACTTTGAACTCCGTGGCTGTCCGATCAACCGCCAGCAGCTGCTTGAAGTCATCAGCGCCTTCCTGCATGGACGGAAGCCGAACACGCCCGCGCATAGCGTCTGCCTCGAATGTAAACGGCGCGGCACGGTCTGCGTGATGGTGGCTCAGGGGACGACCTGTTTAGGGCCGGTCACCCACGCGGGCTGTGGCGCGATCTGTCCCGCGTACCAGCGCGGCTGCTATGGCTGCTTTGGACCGCAGGAGACCCCCAACACCGGAGCGCTGAGCGCGTGGCTCCGTCAGGTAGGCGTGCCCACGCCGGAGATCGTCCGCGTCTTTCGTGGATTCAACGGCTATGCCGAGGCGTTCCGGCGCGAGAGTGAGGCCCATGAAAAGTAAAACCATCACCGTTGACTACCTCGCCCGCGTCGAGGGCGAAGGGGGATTGGTCATCACGCTCACCGGTGACACGGTGACGGATGTGAAGCTCAAGATTTTTGAGCCGCCCCGGTTCTTCGAGGCGTTCCTGCGTGGACGGCTGTATACCGAAGCCCCGGACATCACGGCGCGCATCTGTGGGATTTGTCCGGTGGCCTATCAAATGAGCGCGGTCCACGCCATGGAAGATGCCTGTGGGGTGACGGTTGACGGCCCCCTCCGCGCTCTGCGTCGCCTGCTCTACTGTGGCGAGTGGATGGAAAGTCACACCTTGCACGTGTACCTGCTCCACGCCCCGGATTTCCTGGGGTACGACAGCGCTATCCAGATGGCCAAGGATTTCCCGGCGGTTGTCGAGCGTGGGCTACAGTTGAAAAAGGCGGGCAATGACCTGCTCACGCTCCTTGGCGGGCGGGCCATTCATCCCGTCAACGTGCGGGTGGGGGGCTTTTATCGGGTGCCGACCAAGCAGGAACTCGCGCCGGTGGCCGAACGCCTCAAGTGTGCACGGGACTCGGCGCTGGAGACGGTCCGTTG
>JABFSC010000479.1 GCA_013140885.1 Deltaproteobacteria bacterium
TGCCGCCGTCCGTGATCACCTGCACGGGCACGGTCATCTCGGGCAAGCACTGAAAGGTGGTGCGGAGGATCTCATGCCGAGCGCAGACCTGCCGCACGGCCGCGGTGAACATGTCCCTGTCCAGATTGCCCTTGATCAGCATGATGCACTGGGCACGATACGGTAGGCTGTGGTCACCTTGCTGCACTAACCACAGATGCTTTTGTTGCGGCGAAAGCCGAAACCCTTCAATTACTTTGTGTGACATGCCTGTCCCTCCGCTCCCCTGTGCCCCATATCTTGCCAATGCAAGGGTTCAGCCATCCCCACGACGATCTTGCGGGGCCCCACAAACGGCGCACGGCCATGCGCCACTAACATGTTATCCAACAGCAAGAGATCCCCTTCCTGCCAAGGGAAGGCGACCGTTTCTTGTCGATAGGCCTCGCGCAGTGCCGCGAGCACCACCGGCTCAATCCGTGCACCATCACCGTAATAGACATTCTTGGGGACCTCTTCTTCCGGCACCTCGGCCAACAACGCCTCGCGGAGCGCCGGTTCCAACGTGGAGACATGGAACGCGGTGGCTTGATTGAACCAGACCATTTCACCCGTGCGTGGGTGTCGAGCCACGGCCGGGCGGACCTGTTGGGTCCGCAAACGATTCCCCGCTTGCCACTCAAACATGATGTCCGCGCTCCGGCAATAGGTCTCCATCACGGCGCGCTCCCTGGTCTGAAAAGCTGTCTCCCAAGGAATGCCTAATCCACCGCCAAAATTTCGCACGTAGCGCACGTGCTGTTGCATGAACCGCTCTCTGATTTTTGGGTCGATGCGCGTGAAGACGTTGCGGACATCCGCGATCGGCGTTTCGCCTCCGTGTTGGGGAGGGGTGAGACAGAAAAAGCCAATTTTCAAAGGCCAGGCCGCGGCATACGCACTCTCGTTGTGCAGCTCAATGCGCTGAGCCGCGGGGTATTCCGTTGAGGTGTAGATGTTGCCGGTCACCGGACTGCGCGGCGTCGTCTGATCGTGATACGCAATTAACTCTCCCACCACCGCCACCATGAACCGCTCAAAGTCCGTCACTGAGGTCATGGTGAAATCGCGGAACAGGATTCCGCCATGCCGCAGTAACTGGGCCTCGACATACTCCCGATTGCTGGTCGCCCACGACACGACATCTATGCCGTCCACCGTGGGTTGGATCACCAGCGGGAGCAGCTGACGAGGGTGTAGGCACGTCGCCGTGACCAAGTCCGCTTGTGACACCCTGAGGGTTTTCCGCCGGACCTCCGCGAATTTCTTGAAGCTCGACGGTGCGAGGGGTAAGGGTGTCATAACTTGCCATCTCCGTTCCGGTGCCAGTGACTCATGGCTTTCCGCCTGACGTAGTTTAATTTTTGCAAATTCGTCTCTTTGTGCCCTTGTCGGGTGGTGTCCTGGTGGTGTCGTTCCGCCTCGGCCAGTTTTTCCTTGAGGGCGGGTAACCTGGTATTGGGCTGTATCAAAATATAATGCAGCAGGGTGGCGAAGTGTCGCGCCATCCGCGTGATGGTCGCGGCATCAAAGAGGTCGGTGTTGTATTGGATGGTGGTCGCGAGCGATCCCGCCGTCTCCGTGATGACCAAGACCAGGTCGAGGGTGGCTGACCGACGTTCCAAGGGGAACGCTTCCAGCACCAGCCCCCCCAGGTTCATCCGGAGTCCGGTTTCGCCCAGTACGAAGGTGGGGGCCCCCGGCTCCGCGAGCCGGTGCGGTTTATCCTGGACGAGCATGACCTGACAGAACGGCGAGCGGCTGAGGTCTCGGTCTGGCCGTAGTCGTTCGACTAAGAGCAGGGTGGGATAATCCTGATGCTCAAGCGCGGCGAGTACCGTGTGGCGCACCTGACTCAGAAACGCTCGAAATGTGGGATTCCCGGCAAGATTCGCGCGGAAGACCACGGGATTGGCGAAAAAGCCCACGATCCCTTCAAACTCGGCCCGACTCCGCCCCACCACGGGGGAGGCCACCAGGATGTCTTCTTGCCCAGTGTGGGAGTACAGCATCACGTGGAACACCGCCAGCAGCACCATGTACAGGGTGACCCCCTCGGCCTTCGCGAGCGCCTTGAGCTGCCAGATCAGTTCATCCTGCAGCGTGAAGGCGTAGGTGGCTCCGCGATATGTCGGCATGGGCGGTCGCGGCCGGTCGGTCGGCAGATTGAGCACGGGGAGTGGGCCGGCCAACCGGGTCCGCCAATAGGCCCAGAGCCGCTCCCCTTCCGGACTCGCGAGCATGTCGCTCTGCCACCGCACGTAGTCCGTGTACTGCACATCAAGCGGCGGGAGCGTCGCGGGCACGCCGGCCTTTTCCGCCGGGTACAGCACGCTCAGCTCATTCAGGAGCACGGCGAGGGACCAGAAATCAATCACGATGTGATGGACGACCAGCAACAGGATATGTTCCCGTGCCGATCGGGTGAACAGCTTGACCCGCAGGACGGGCCCGTGTTCCAGATCAAAGGGACGCTGCACTTCCTGAATCAGCCGGGTTTTCAACTCGTCCTCGCTCCAGCGTGAGGCGTCGGTCTCCTCGAAGTGAACCTGCTGGTGGTCGTGGACCTGTTGCACGGGTTGGCCAGCCTGCACCAGAAAAGTGGTCCGCAAGGAAGGGTGGCGATCAATGAGCGCCTGAAACGCGCGGCGCAAGGCCGGAATATCGACAGCGGAGCCGATGCGCGCGGCGAAATTGACATGGTACACCGTACTTTCCGGTGCGAGCTGGTAGAGGAACCAGATCCCCTGCTGATTATAGGAGAGTGGAGAGAACTTGGACGCGCTCGTCTTTTTCCGCAACAGGTGGGCAAGCAGGGCGCGCTTTTCCTGGGCTGAAAGATCGGCCATACGCGGCGAGGTACTGTTCATTCACTCCCCTTCTCTTCCGCCAACATCGCGGCGAGCAATGTCGCGACTTCTTCATCCGAAAGCTGATCAAGGTTCGCCAACAACTGTTCCTCGGGGCTGTCGCTTTTCCGCTCCTCTTGGCGCGGTGTCGCGGTCAAGGCGGGAGCTGGGGTAGCCGCCTCTGTTATTAGTTGATCCAGGAGTTGGGTGGCCGCCTGGGCAACGTTAAAACCCTGAAGGAATTTCACCATCGGAACGTCCACCCCCAAGTCCACCGCGATCCGGTTCTTTAGCTCGACCGCCATCAAGGAATCCAGTCCCAGATTGCTGAGGGGCTGCTCTACGTCCACCTTGGCCGCGGAAAGTCCCAGCACACGAGCCACTTGCTCACTCAGGTACGACTGCAGTAACTGATGGCGCTCCCCTGGTTCCGCGGTCAGGAGGGCATCTCTCTTTTCCCCCGGATGGCCCTCTTGCCGGGGGAGGTCGGCTTCCTCATGGGCAAGTTGAGAGAGGAGGGGGGATTCACTGCCCGCTGGATACCATTGACGATACTGTCGCCAGTCGACGGGCACCACCATCACTTGGGTCGAGTCTTGCCGGAGGAGTCGGTCGAACACGGCCAACCCGTGCTCAGGGGCGAGACCGCGAATGCCCAGGCGTGCGAGGCGCGTCGCCAGGAGCTGCCCCCCGGGCGTACCGGCAAAGCCTAACTCGGCCCAGGCCCCCCAGTTGATGCTCAAGGCGGGCTGGCCTTGGGCGCGGCGGTGATGCGCCAGCATGTCCAGGAAGGCATTGGCCGCGGCATAGTTCCCCTGACCAGGCTGACCCAGCAGGGCACCCGCGGACGAGAACAGGACGAAGAAGTCGAGCGGAGCGTCTTCAAGCAGGCGGTGCAGCAGCCAGCCACCCATCACCTTGGGCCGCAATACCGTCGGGAGTGCGGCGGCATCCAGTTGCGTCAGCAGGCCATCCCGCAGCACTCCCGCCGCATGCACGACTCCGCGGATCGGCGGCCACCCCTCGGCGCGAAACTCATCCAGAAAAGCGCGTAACTGGCCTTCATCCGCCACATCAACCGCGGCCAGATGGATGCTCGCTCCCAGGGCTTCGAGTTCCCGAATGGCGGTGATTTGCTGGGCGAAAGGACTTCCAGGTTCGAGCGCATTCCAACGCGCGCGTGGCGGGAGCTGCGTGCGTCCCAAAAGAATCAGCCGCCGCGCCCCTTGCTCCACCATCCAACGGGCGACCGAGAGGCCCAAGGCCCCGAGTCCTCCGCTAATCAGATAACTGCCATCCGGCCGCCACCGGAAAGGAGGTGCCGGCATGTCGGATTGGCGCTTTCGCACCAACCGGGCGACGTGTCGCCGTCCTTGACGAAAAGCAAGCTGATCCTCTCCATCGGGACTGGAGATTTCCTCCCACAACTGAGCAGCGGCATCACGCTGTGAGGCCCGCGGTTCCAAATCCACCAGTCCTCCCCAGAGCGTCGGGTGTTCCTGAGCAATTACGCGCCCCAGTCCCCACAGCGGTGCTTGAGCGACCGCGAGTGGCGAGGGCTCCGCCCCTGCCGCTTGCGCACCCCGTGTGACCAGCCAGAGGCGAGGGGGGGTACGTGATTCCGTTCGTGCTAGCTCCTGGACCAACCGCAGGACACTGCCGCAGCCCAGCGTTTGAGCGGTATGCAGCGAGGCCACGGTGGTCTCCTCTGGAAGAGCAACATCAAGACTCCAGAGATGGACGATCCCGCGGCACCTGGGCTGCTCGGATGCCAAAGCCGCCGCGCAGAGCCGCTGGAGGTCTTCTGGCTGGTCCACACGGAGACGAAAGTGTTCACTATCGGTGTGCTCGTACGATTCCCCGCGCGAGACCAGAATGCTCTGTTCTCCCTGTACAGCTAATTGCGCGGCCAGTGCGTCTCCGACCCCACTGCTATCGGTAAAGATCAGCCAGCTTCCTGGACTGTCTGGCGAGGCGGGGGCCAAGGCTGGTTGTCCTTCTTGACGCTCTTTGGATTCCCACTGCAACTCATAGAGCCAGTCGTCAAGATTCTCCGCGCCCGCGCGCTGGGCTTCGTGATCCAGAGAGGCAAAGCGTAGTCCCCGCGTCTCCACCACCGTGCGTCCGGCTTCATCCAGGAGTCGCACATCACCCGTTATGGCATCAGTATCCTGCTTTTGCAGACGGGCATGACTCCATAAATGGAGGCCCGGACGCCCATGGATTTGGATCTCATTGATGTGAGTCGGGAGGTAGATGCCGGGTTTGCCGTTTTCTTTCGTCTTCGCCGCGATCCCAGCTCCCAGCGCCTGGACGCAGGTGTCGAGGAGCGCCGGATGGAGTTGATAGGCGGCAAACTCAACCTCAGACCTATCAGCCGTCCGCACTTCACTCAGCACATCTCCATCGTGTTCCCACAGATGGACGATGCTCTGGAAAAAAGGACCGTAGTGGACACCACTTTCGCGGAGGCTCTCATAATAGTCCTGGCCAGAGACCCGTTCCAAACATTGCGTCTGTATCTCCGCGAGCACCTCCGACCCGACAAACGGGACGATGTCGCGATCCGGTTGCGGACACACTTTTCCTTGCGCATGCAGCGTCCAGGTTTTGTTGGATTGCGCGATGCCCCCCGGGCGACTGTAAATGTGAAAGGCCGCGTCCTTGTTCGTGCCCGGAGAAAGGATCACCTGCAGCGTGGGGGGGGCACCGTCGGGCAAGAACAGCGCCCGACGAAATTCGATATCCCGTAACGCGAAGGGTTGAGCGCCAAAGACCTCGACCGCGGCACCCAGGGCCATTTCCGCATAGGCCGAGGCAGGCAGCAGCGCCACCCCTTGGATGCGGTGGTCATCCAGATACGGCAGGGCCTTCTTGTCCAACGTGACTTCCCAAAAATGGGTTTCCGCGGCATCGGCTGATTGAAAATGCCGGCCCAGCAACGGATGCTTCGCTCTCCCGTTCCGAGGGACCTGCTCCCACTGTAAGTTGGTGTCCCCTTCCGTCGTCTCTAGCCAACACCGCTCCCGTTGCCACGGATAGGCCGGGAGTCGCACGCACTCGCCGCCGGTCGGATAGCCGTGGCTCCAGTCCACCGCCCCCCCCAGCGTATACAGCGCGCCCAAGGACCTGAGCATCATCGTCTGTTCTTCCACCTCGCGCCGCAGGGAAGGGAGCACGGTGCCGTCTTGGCCACGGTGCTGGAGCCCTTGTTGAATGGCGCTGAGCAGAATGGGGTGTGGGCTGATTTCCAGGAACATATCATGCCCATCTTCCAGTAACCGTTGCACCGCCGTGGAAAAGAGCACGGGCTCGCGCAGGTTCCGCGCCCAATAGGGCGCTGCGAACTCCAGCCCGGTGCTGACCGTGCCGGTTATGACCGTACCGGTTATGACTGTGCCGGTTACCGTCGAGTAGATGGGGATGGACACAGGCCGAGGTTGGAGTCCCACCAAAGCCTGCACCAACTCCGCGCGCAAGGGGTCCATTTGTGGGCTGTGCGAGGCAAAATCCACTTTCACTTGGCGGCAGAAGATGTCTTGGCGCTGCAAGTGCTCCACGATGGCCGCCAGAGTTGTTGGCTCTCCCGACAACACCGTGGAGGTGGGGCTATTACTGGCGGCGATGGATACGCGATCTTCATAAGTGGCCAGGGCGCGCCGCGCCTCCTCGAGAGAAAGTTCCACGGTCACCATGGTGCCTTGCCCAATGGTGCGCGTGACCAGGCGGCTGCGACAACATATAATTCGTACCGCATCGTCCAGGCTCAACGCCCCGGCGACATACGCCGCCGCGACCTCTCCCATGCTGTGGCCCACCACGGCCTGTGGCTCAATGCCCCAGGAGCGCCACAAGGCGGCCAGCGCCACTTGCATGGCAAAGAGGGCCGGCTGGAGAATCGCGATGTCGTTCAACCGAGACTGCGCCGCGTCGGTGGCGGTGAGTTCCGCGAGCAAAGACCAATCTCCGTATGGTCGCATCGCGCGGTCACAGTGCTCCATCACTTCCCGAAAGACCGGTTCCTGTTGCAAAAGCGTGCGCCCCATGCCGAACCATTGGGACCCTTGCCCGGGAAACACAAAAACCAGTTTTCTCCGCCGCCCTGAGATGTGGCGGCCGGAAGACAGACCGGCATGAGTCTCCCCGCGCAAAAAAGCCTCCAGCCCCTCGGTCAGTTGCTCCGGCGACGTGCCGGTTACGGCGAGACGGTAGTCGTGGTGACCGCGCCGCACGCTGGCCGTGTAACAGATGTCGTGCAGCGAGAGGGTGGACGCCGGGGCTGCCAGAAAGTCTTGGTATGCGCGCGCGAGCGACTGGAGGGCTTCCGGGCTCCGGGCCGACAGTGGGAGCAGGTAGGCGGATTGGGGATTGTGGATTTCGCATTGCGAATTTTCCTTTCCGCCTTCCGCCTTCGCCGGGGCCTCTTCTAACACCACATGCGCATTGGTGCCGCCAAAACCGAAGGAACTCACCCCGGCCAGGGCCGGACCCGACTCCGTCGGCCACGGACCCAGCGTGGTCTGTACGCGAAGAGGGAGATCGGTAAAAGGAATATGGGGGTTCGGCTCCAGAAAGTGCAGGTTCGGTGGAATTTCCCGCTGCTTGAGCGCCAACGCCACCTTGATCAAACCGGCAACGCCAGCCGCAGCCTCCAGGTGGCCGATATTGGTCTTGACCGAGCCCAAGGCGCAAGGTCGCCCAGGGGGACGGTCAGTGGCGAGCACGGTGCCCAGGGCTTTCGCTTCAATCGGATCGCCTAAGAAGGTACCGGTGCCGTGGGCCTCGACGTAGTGAACGTCGCCAGGCGAGACCCCGGCTCGCCGGTAGGCTTCTCGCAAGACCGCTTCTTGGGCTAGGGGGTTCGGTGCCATCAGCCCGTTGCTGCGCCCGTCCTGATTCACGGCGCTGCCCCGAATGACGGCATAAATCGGATCACCGTCAGTCAGGGCTCGCGATAACCGCTTCAGCACCACGACACCGGCACCCTCACTGCGCACGTAGCCGTTGGCCCGCGCATCGAAGGCTTTGCAGCGCCCATCCGGAGCCATGACTCCGGCTTTGGTGAAGTTGATGGTGATCGCCGGCGAGAGGATCAGGTTCACACCCCCGGCCAGAGCCAGAGTGGACTCTGCATTTCTGAGGCTGTCGCAGGCCAGGTGAACGGCAACGAGCGATGAGGAACACGCGGTGTCGAGCGCGATACTCGGCCCCCGGAAATCAAACAGATACGAAATACGGTTGGCCGCGATGCTCAAGGCATTGCCCGTGCCCGCGTAGGCATCAATCTGGGAGAGATCATTGAACTGAATCCGACTGTATTCGTTGGTCGAGATACCGATAAACACCCCGGTCTGGGTCCCACTGAGCCGCTCCGGCGCCTGTCCCGCGTCTTCTAAGGCTTCCCAGGCGACCTCCAGTAAGAGGCGTTGTTGGGGGTCCATACGCGCGGCCTCCCGCGGGGAGATACCGAAGAAGTGGGGGTCGAACTGATCCACCTGCTCCAGGAAGCCGCCCCAGGGAGTGTTCATTTTGCCAGGGGTGGCAGGGTTGGCGTCGTAAAAGTCGTGACGATTAAAGCGCTCGGCTGGCACCTCGCTGATGGCATCCACGCCGTCTCGGAGCAGCTGCCAGAACGCATGTGGGTCGTTCGCGCCAGGAAACCGGCAGCCGATGCCGATGATGGCGATCGGTTCGGTTGTTGCCTTCCGGGCGTGGCCAACCTGGATATCTAGCTCCGTCACGTCCGGTGATCCCGCTACATATCGCGCGAGAGTCTCGATGGTCGGATATTGATAGACCAGAGCCGGAGAAATTTGTCGCCCAAGCCATTCCGCGAGATCACCAGAAAGACTGACCACCTCCGTTGACCCCAGACCGTAGCTAGCGAAAGGCTCCCGGACATCAATTTCGTGAGGCTCGATGGCCAGCAGCTCCGTCAGCCGCGAAACCAGCCAGGTTTGGATGACTTCCGCGGTCCGAGTCGCCCGGGGCGGATTGTCCTGTTCGTCACGGTTGTGCAGAACGACAAAGGGCTGTAACTCGCTATTTGTATAATTCTCAACTCTCATTTAGTCTTCACCGCCTTTCCAGGTGTCTAAGGTGCCCGCCAGGAAGCTCGCCTGGCACGCACGGCGTTGAAGTTTACCGCTGGGGGTTTTCGGAATGCGTCCCGCTTTGAGGAGCGCCATCGTGTGCACCCGTACATCATGTTCTTCCGCCACGGCTCGTCGCAGGGCCCGGACCACCGCCTCGACATCCAGCGGCAGCCGCCCCCGCGGATGAACGCACGGGTCCTCCCTCTGCTGGTCGTGCTCTGGTCGGTAACGACTCTCCACCTCGGCCACGACAATCAGCCGTTCCTCGTCAGCGACATCGACGGAAAACGCCGCGCACCCACTCGGCCGTATGGCCGGGTGACTCTGTTCCACCGTCAATTCAATATCGTGGGGGTACAGGTTGCGGCCGCCAATGATAATCAGATCTTTCAGGCGACCGGTGACGAACAGCTCGCCATCGCGCAAGAATCCCAAATCGCCAGTGCGGAGAAATGGTCCTTCCCCAGTAGCGGTCAGATAGGCATGGAAAACGCGCGCGGTCTCCTCGGGTTGGTTCCAGTAACCTTGCGTGACACTCGGACTGGACACCCAGATCTCGCCCACCTCATCCGGTGCGCATGGGGTCAACGATTCTGGATGAACGATGACAATCTTCGTCTTCAGCAGGGCACGGCCACACCCAACCACTGTCCGCGCATTGGGCTGCTGGGCCGAGGCTTCCACCACGCGATGCTGTTCAAGCGCCGCTCCCTGGATCGTGCGGGCGATGGGCTCCTCTTCGAGCAGTCCGCCCGACACCATGAGCGTCGCTTCGGCAAGTCCATAACACGGATAGAAGGCACGTGAACGGAACCCGTGGGGGGCAAAGACCGCGGCGAATCGTTTGAGGGTGTCCGCCCGGATGGGCTCCGCGCCGTTGTACGCCGCATACCAACTGCTGAGGTCGAGCGTCTGACGTTGTTCTGGGGTAATTTTGCGCGCGCACAGTTCATAGGCGAAATTGGGGCCGCCACTAATATGCGCGTGGTAGCGCGAAATGGCCTGGAGCCACCGCACTGGCCGCTGCAAAAAGGAGTGGGGGGGCATGAGGATACACTGACGGCCGATATACACCGGTTGGATGATGCCATTGGTGAGCCCCATATCATGGAAGGCTGGCAGCCAGGTGACGGAGACACTGTCCGGAGTGAGCGCCAAGGCGCGGGTCAGATACGCCGCGTTATAGAGCAGGTTCCCGTGACTGACCATCACACCCTTTGGGGTCGTGGTGGAGCCCGACGTGTATTGGAGCAACGCCAGCGTATCGCGGCTCACCGCTGGAGGTTGCCATTCCCGCGCCACGCTGCTGGTCACGTTGTCGGTGGTCACCCAGTGCATGGCCTGTAACTCTGGAGCGTGCGTGAAGAGACGCTCAACCTTGGAGAAGATCGCTGAGGTGGTGAGCACCACCGACGGGTGAGCATCGTTTATGATAGCCCGCAGCCTCGGCAGGGTTCGCTGTGGCTGGGCCAGATTAGGCGGGGGCAGCGGGACGGCAATGACCCCGGCATATAAGCAGCCAAAAAAAGCGGCGATGAACTCGAGCCCTGTGGGATAGAACAACAGCGCACGCTCCCCACTTGCGCTATAGCTTTGGAGCAGCGCACCAATGGCCCGGGCTTGGTGGTCGAGCGCCGCATAGCTCAGATGGGCCTCTTCGCTCTCTCCATCGACGAGATACGTATAGATGCGCTGCGCTGGCTGCTGAAGCGCTCGCCACCGCAGGGCTTCGACGAGCGTGGCGAACTCAACATCTGGATGAGCAAGGTCTTTCTTCATAGGATGCGTCGCCAACCTTGCAAGGAGCGTTGGCCAGTTGTCGTTCCGGCGGCATGACGACCGCTGTTGTTAGGTGTGTTCGTGTGGGCGCTGAATTTTCCCGCGCTTTCTTGTGCATGCTGAGGGTAAGACCTACGCCCCGCGTCGTCTATGAAATTCCTGCTGCCAATGTTTGATTCCTGCGTAAATCGTGCGGGGACGGTGCTTGAGGAGGGGGAAGCGGCCTGTGTGGTGGACTAGTGCCCTGTCTCGTAAGTTCGTTGGCGGGGTAGAAGAAGGACGCTCCACTATGGAGTGCGCCGCTAGCGGCGGCGCTTTGGCTGTGCTCGGCTCTGTCTGGCCCTCTGCCTCGCATCCAGCCAAAGCGGCGTCACAGCCGCCGCAGTCCAAAGGAGAAGAACCGCTCTCAAATTTATGAGACACGGTACTAGATCAGGCGGCAACTCCGCCGTCGCCTCGTGTGCCAGTCCGCGCTTTACACTGTCGTCCCAAATAATGCGCCTATGCCTGCCGTGAGAGCCATTGCCAGCGCTCCCCAGCAGGTGACGCGCACCATGCCGACGAGGACACGCGCACCGCCCACATACGCGGCCAGGGCGCCGAGCAGTGCGAGCAAGAAGAGAGACGTTGCGATCACAAGTGGTATGAGGCGAGTGGCAGGCGCGATGACAACGATGAGTAACGGGAGTGCGGCGCCAACGGCAAACGTGAGGGCCGAAGTCATTGCCGCCTGAACAGGTCGGGTACTAATGGTTTCCGAGATGCCGAGTTCATCACGAACATGTACGGCAAGTGCATCTTTCGTCATGAGTTGTTCCGCGACTTGATTGGCCAGAGCTGGATCAAGCCCCCGTTTGACGTAGATGGCGGTCAGCTCTTTGCGCTCGCTATCGACATTGGTCGCGAGTTCCGTTCGCTCACGTGCGATGTCCGCATGTTCGGTATCAGACTGAGAGCTGACCGACACATACTCCCCCGCAGCCATGGACATGGCTCCGGCAACTAAGCCCGCGATACCGGCCACCAACACTCCGGTATGGGTGGCGTTCGCGGCGGCCACACCCACAATCAGACTCGCGGTTGAGACGATCCCGTCGTTCGCGCCCAGCACGGCGGCGCGCAGCCAGCCGATATGCTGTGTCCGGTGCCGCTCACGATGAACTCTGGGCATGTGCTGTTCCTTTTCCTTATGCGAGTTCGCGGTGGTGCACCGACGCCTCGTCAATTTGTTCCGCCGTCCGTCGTCGGCCGAGACTGGCACATCAGAGTGCGGCTTTTTCTTCGGTGGACAATAAGACCCGTGCTCCACGCCGTCTATGAAATTCCTGCTGCCAATGTTTGATTCCTGCGCAAATCGCGCGGCAGGGGATGTTGAGAAAAGCGGTCGCCACAACTCACCCTCTTCTGTGCGTGGTGATTTCGCGGATGCGCTCCTCCCTTCGCACCAATAAGAAAAAACTGCGCTCATCCTCACCAAAAGTAAGAAAGCGTGAGAGACTTCCGTCCCAGGACCACATAGAAAAATCCATAACTTGTCGAAGCTCAGCAGGGTGGCAAGAGACTTGCTGAAAAACCTCACGGAACCCGCTATCAGGGGGGAGAGAACTCCCAATTCTCTCGTCTTGTAAAGACGCGCCGCGACCGCACGCGTGGTTACGGCAGAAAACGAAAGGAGCACGGACATGGGTGGCAAGATGGACCAAGTCAAAGGACGGATCAAAGAGGCGGCGGGGGCGCTCACGGATGATGAGAGTCTGAAGCGCGAGGGGCAAATGGATCAGGTGGTGGGGAAGGTGAAGGAAACAGCGGCAAAGGTAGCAGCGAAGGTGAAGAAAACAGTGGAGAGTGCGGCGGATGCCCTGAAAAACGCCTGACCGGGAACACCCTTTCTCACCAAGCCAGGTAAAGACCGTGGAGACTTCTCACAAAAGGAGCAACAACACATGATCACAGACAGTCGATTGCAAAAAAGAATGATCCGAGTTCTGGGCAGCGCGTTGCTGGTGATGGGGAGCGCGTTTGTCAGCGTTGGGTGTAAATCCGAGGGCCCCGTCGAAAAAGCTGGTAAGAAGGTCGATCAAGCGGTCGAGGAGGCGAAGGATAAGCTCAATCCCGAGGGCCCCGTCGAAAAAGCTGGCAAGAAGATCGACCAAGCGGTCGAAGAGGCGAAGGATAAGTAAGCTCGCTTCGCTCGTCGTCACTCCGACATCCCCTTGACGGCAACGGGCCGTGGGTCCTTCCGGGGCGGTGCACAGCCGCCATAACAGATCCAGAAATCGTTTCCCCTATACTTCTGCTCTCCGAACGAGAGAGACAAGAGGACAACGGAATATGAATGATCGCTATACATGTGGAGAAGAAGCCCCCCGGCGAAACGCTCTCAACTACGCGCCAGTGTTCCAGCCACAGCGCGGTCAGGTCCCCTTCACCGCTGCCGCTCTTTCCGGGGGGGGGCACAGTGCCGAGTCACTCGGAAAGAAAGGAGCAGGACATGGTGGAAGAACTCCGCATCCCCCTCACCATGGTGATGAGCATCACGCCGCTGCCGGCCGGCTCCACGCTCCAGGTGGAGCGCGTCGAGCTTGCGCCCTCCCTTCCAACCGACGATCCTTGGCTCCACCGCATGAGGCTGGCGCTGCAGGCAGCGATTGAAGGTAAGAGCATAATTGGACAGCCGCTCAGCCAGGAGTTGACCGCTATGCTTATACCTCCCTTCCTC
>JABFSC010000145.1 GCA_013140885.1 Deltaproteobacteria bacterium
GCAATAGCGCCACGCAAAAGGAGACAGTGGCCCGTGGTTTTCCACGCCCGTCAAGCAAGGAAACCACCGTGACCAAATCCCAGGAGCGACCCAAGGAGCCGGTCGCGCTCGCCGAGAAAGCAACGGAGAAACCACCACTCGTCGCCAAAAAATCCGCACTACCGAAGCCCCCCACGCAACAAGCGAAAAGCGTGAAAAAGGCGCAGGCGCTCGAAGAAAAAAGACCCGAACAATCGAAGCCGCCGGGACCACTGGCGATGAAATCGCCAGAACCGGAAGCTCCACCGCGCCCACAGCGGTCAATGGACAAGGAGATAGAGCCTCTACCCGAAAGCCGAACCGGCGATACCGCCCAGTCCAAACGCCAAGCTTCTGGGGCTGCCGACGCCGCCAAACGCGCGCCGCAACTGTTCGTGCGACCGGAGGAACTCCTTTCCCAGGGCTGGATTCAGGAAGCGGAAAAAAATCGCGAGAAAGAAGAAAAAGAGCGGCAGCCACCGAGTGGCAGCGATATCGTGGCGATGGCGCCGTCGCCCGCGCCCAATCTGTTTTCCATGCCCGGTGAGGCCGGCACGCCCGATGACCTTCCCGATATTCAGCAGGGAAACCTGACATTCTTGAACACCAAAGCGCATCGGTTCGCCCCGTTCGTGCGTCGCGTCGCGTTGCGGGTCTTTCAGCATCTCATCATTCTGCAACGCAAGAATCTCAACATTAACGATGTGGTCGCGGCTCGCGAGATGTCCACGATTGAGGCGAAACTGGATGACAAAGGAATCCTGAAAGGGTTGGTGATTCAGACTCGGTCGGGCAGTTACGCCATTGATTCCGCGTTACTGAAGGCCTGTGAGAACGGGGCCTGGGACGAGAACCCGCCACCAGAAGCGCATGCCGAGGACGGGCTGATTCACTTCGTCTTCCGCTCCAACATCAACGCGCAATACGACGATCTCGGTCTCCGCTCCGTGCTCACCACATTACAGGTGGGGCTCATCTAGTTCCCTTGCAAAGTAGAGAAACGGCTGGTACAGTCGCAGCACTTTTAGCCGACGTACGGCTTTCATTCCTTCCCGTCTTTTAATTTGTCTTGTGGGGCTGTAGCTCAGTTGGGAGAGCGCTAGAATCGCACTCTAGAGGTCGAGGGTTCAATTCCCTTCAGCTCCACTTTCTTATCTCACACTGAACCGATTGTGGCCTGTAAGAAGGGATCAACCCTTATTTCAGATAACGATTGAGCAGAAACAGCGCGAGCCGATATTCCAGCGAGGAAGAGAACCTCTATGTTGACCGAATACATCGCGAAGGCGCTCACCCACGCCATTTTTGAGGGGCCTGAGAATGGGCAATGGTATGGAGAAATTCCCCTCTGCCCTGGCGTGTGGGCAATGGGGGCTTCACAGGAAGAGTGTCGCACGGAGCTACAAGAGGTTCTTGAAGAATGGCTGGTGTTGAAGCTCGGAGACAACGACCCTGATATTCCCATGATTGACGGCATTTGTTTGAATCCTGAGCCCCGGCAAGAGTCCGCCTAATGCCATCCGCGCCGACTGAGTACCGAGAATGCCTAGCCGGAACTCGCTGCGCGCATTGCCAGCCTACCCGCTGAGAGAGGGGCGTATCATCCTGCGATTCTCTCATGGAATTTTTTCCAAAACGAGGCATGAGGCCACCGCTGCTCCAGGCCATACCAATGGCGCCGCAACGCCAGGTAGTCTTGATACGCCGCGTGCACCGCTTGCGCATAACGCTCCAGACCGGATTGAGCCTGGAGCACCTCGGCAGCCAGCAAGCCATTCGCCAATGCCTTACAAATGCCTTGCGAGGCGATGGGGTCATACGCGGAGGCCGCGTCGCCGATGGCTAGCCACCCTCGCCCACCCACGTGATCCAGGCAATACGACGGTGCCGGAAAGCTGGCGATGCGACCGGTGAGTGGGGCCGCCTGATCCGCCAGTGCCGCGATGTGGCGGGTCGCCGCCAACAAGGTTCGCCACTGTTCGCTCTTCCACAATTGACCCGCCTTGATGCTCGCGGCATTACTATACAGAGCCAACAATAACCGGGCATCCGGCAAGAAAGCCCCATACCACCAGCCTTGCTCAACCGCTTCCAGATGGCTCAGACTTGATGGCGGCGCGGTCTCCCGCAACCCCAACAGAGCCGCCAAGCAGATCAAGGGATGGCTCCCCTGTTTCAGGCTGCCACGCTGACGCGCGAACACCGCACGTGTCCCGCTGGCATCCACCACCTGGTCCGCATGGATACGCAGCATCCGCCTCCCCTGGGGCGTCGCATGCTGTATGTCGAGCGTGAAACCGTTGGCTTTCGGTGTCGAGTGGGTGAGGGTCGCGCCGATGTGGACCTGGACCCCACGCGCGTGCGCCTGGCTCGCCAAAAAGCGGTCGAAGCGGCACCGGTCCAGATGCCAGCCATGACCGAGTGGATTCATCAGGCTGTCGTTATACCCCCGCGCCTCGCTGCCCCAGTACGAACAACTACCGTAGCACGGGGCATGGCCTTGCTCCAAGAACTCCCGCTCAATCCCCAAGGCATGAAACAGCCGCCGACTCTCAGGCGGAATGCTTTCACCGATGCGAAAGCGCTGGTAATCGCCCGCTTCGATCATTACGACATCGGACACGCCGAGTCGCGCCAACGCCAGCGCGCAGGCGCTGCCCGCCGGACCACCACCAATAATGGCGATCCGGTAGCGAGATTGCCAGGTCTCAATCGCGAATGGCATCGGGCGGCATCACGGTTTTTTCTTGGGCGGCGGCGCGTACAGCCGGTCGCTGACCGTGTTGCGCCCATACTCGGACAGATTGCTCTCGTCATGCTCGAAGCGGCTCGCCACTTCCAGAAAAAAGTCCTGGCCATATTTGGTGGGGTTCGCCGGATCGGCGGGCGGATAGCCGACAATCGCCGGGCCTTGCAGCACCACCCCAATGCGACTCCAGTTCAACAGAAAATCAACCCGGTTCTGGTAGCGCCCGACATTGGCGGCATCCGGGCTGGCCGTGCCTTCACCGCGTACCGAAAAACGTGGCCTGGGGAGGGCGCCAGCATTGGCCTGCACATCCTCGTAGGTGTAGACCGCGACCGGTCTTTGCGCGGGCCACGAGGCATACAAGAGGCGGCGGACGTCGGAGTCCGTGGTCGAGGCGGGGGTGGGGGTATGCGTGGCGCACGAATTATAATCGGTATGCCAGGGAATCGCCATGAATTTACTGATGTCGCCCGGCTGCACCGGGTGAGCGCGGAGCGGAATATACCCAACGCCCAGGAACGGCTGATCCAGCTTGGCGCTCCGATAATCGAGCGCCTGTTGGTTGATGCGGAACGGGCCGACTTTGGGGTCGCGCCAGTCTTGCCGGTACAGATTGACATCACGCACGATGAACGTCATCTCAATGCCGGGGCTGAAGCGTCCCCCCAGGCAATTGAACAAAATGGTTTTGTCGAGATCCTCACCCGGCCCCAGGGGAGGGGGCTGCACGTTCGCATATTGGCCATTGGCCCATTGCTTTATGAAAAAATACTGAGTGCGGGTCACGCTCAGGAAGCTCTTGCCCACATCCCCCAGCGAAAGCGGCATGAGCGGGGTGCTCATGCCACCGCTCGCGGGGTCATCGGGGTCGCGCATGAAGTTCATAATCATGAAGTCGAGTCCGTCGGCCTTCATCGCCCCCAGCTTGTCGTGCATGGCCATCGCCTTGGCGGGCAGGTTCACATTCCATTTTTGTAGGGAGGCGGCCTTGAGCATCGGCTGGATGTCACAGCGAAAGTCCGGCTTGAAATCGGCTTGATACACGCCGTCCCGATACACCGCCTGCTGTAATTGCAGGTGCTCCAGCCACGTGTTGTAGAGGTCATCCCACAGGGTGACGACGTTGGTGGTTTGCGGGGCATACGCTGGGTCGGTCGCGATGACCCAGGCCGGGCTGTCCACCGCGCGCGCCATGCCATCGTCAAGGATCACCACCGCGCTCACTGGTCCATCCGAGGTGTCGTCTAGCCAATAGTCGTTATTGACATCTTTATCGAGCGGAGCGGAGGAGGACCAATTCCCCTGCTGGTCGAATCCACACGCCAGGCCATGTCCCCCCAGGACCAGCAAGCGCCCCTTGGGTTCGGTGCGGATCGCGCCTAGTGTGGTGATGGCACGGCTGTAGGCGGGTGGTGCT
>JABFSC010000723.1 GCA_013140885.1 Deltaproteobacteria bacterium
CCCCTGTTCTCGGTTCCCCGTCCCCTGTCTTCATCCAATTTTCCGCACCAACTTCACGCCAAACTGCTCAGCCGCATTGCCGCCCAGCATCCGCGCGATCGTCGGTTCATCGACCCGCGCCCGCGTCAGTTGCTCGATCGCATCCCACGCACTGGTCGTGTCTTGATGCGGATAGCGCGACCCCCACACGATCTTTTCCGCGAACTGATGCGGCAGTTTCTGAATCAAGCGCTCCTCCGCGTCGAACCCCAGCATCACGTGCCCTTCTTCCCACATCTCCTCGACATCCGTCCGCACCGGATAATAGTGCAGCAACGGCACCACCCGCGCCGAGGCTTCCATTTTTTCCAGCACCTCTTCCATCCACGACGCCTTGCCATGCGCCACGACCACTTTCAGCCGGGGATAGCGCTGCATCACCGTGAAGCCGATCAGCGTCGAGGCCACGAACATATGATTGTCCAACCACGGGGCTAAAATGGGGGCCAGCGGATGGCCCAACGGTGGTGAGGAAAAGAACGAGATATTCGGGCCGTTCCCACCCCCAGCCTGTGGTCCACCCCCCGGCTCACTGATGAACGTGCGGTGATGCAGCCGGTTCTTGATCTTCTCCACGAAGGGGCCATGCGAGGTCCACTCCGGGTTCCATAACCCCGCCGTGGGATGCACCGCCGCCGGTACCCCCAGGTGCTCTAGCTCCGCCCACAGGGGATCGTAATACGGGTGCGTGAAGTAATGTCCCTCGATGAACATCGGACGGATAAACGCGCCGCGAAAACAGGGGATCGTGGCGATCCGTCGCAGCTCGGCCACGGTGTAGTCCATGTTCTGCAATGGAATCATCGCCGCCGCGAACAGCCGCTCCGGCGCGACCTGGCAGAAATCGGCGATCCAGTTGTTGTAGGCGCGCGCCATCGCGTAGGCCACATCCGGGTCTTCAATCAGATGAAATCCTTCGGCGAACCAGGTGGGATACAAGAAGGTCTGGTCCACACCCATCGCATCCATGTCACGCAGTCGCGCGTGCGGATTGGTCGCCCCTTCAGTCGCGGCGTGGCGACGGTCCGGGTCGAGGTCCCCAACCTGCTCCCAGGTCATGCCCGGCTTCCAGATCGCA
Source organism: Deltaproteobacteria bacterium (assembly GCA_013140885.1). GTDB lineage: Bacteria > Desulfobacterota > Binatia > Bin18 > Bin18 > JABFSC01. The sequence continues at coordinate 1,118 of JABFSC010000723.1, forward strand.
TGCCGGGGGATGTTACGGTTCATGGTATCGCGGAACATCTTGCCGTTGACCTTGAGGTAGGAGTTGAACTCGCCCTCTTCGCGCCACAACGCGGCCTTGCCCAATGTCCGGTATTCCGGCTCCAGATAGGTGTCCCACACCGCCTTGGGTTCCACGACATGAGAGTCCCCGTCAAACACCGCGAAATTCTTATGCGTGCTCATGCGCGTGCTCCTTCCCGGGCGTGACCATTGATACGGACACTTTCCCCAACCCGACGGACAATCCCGGCTTCGGGCTCCAGCGAGCGTTGCACCTCTTCCGCCGTCGGCCACCAGTCGGGCCGTTCGATGCTCGTGACACGGTCGCGGATAAAGGTGGTCGGCGTGTCGATGCGGTACATCTTGCGCGCGTTCTCGCCCAGGAATTTTCGCTGATACGATTCCGGCAGCTCGCACTTGCGCATCGTCTCGATCGCGCGCCAGACGTCGTCACCATCGTGGTGATAGACATCGGACGACCACGCCAAGATGTTGCCATAGAACTCCGGCAACCGTGACGGCGGAGCTTCGTCGCCCTCGAAGCCGGTGACACAATGCTCGAAGAAGGTCTCGCTCGGTAGCCGTTTCAGGCGCGGCATCTGGCGTTCATTGCGATAGAGCTTGTACATCTTGTCGCACTCGTCCAACAAGAAGCTGAGCCAGGTGGACGACGCCTCGAAAACAGCGGCGCGAATCTTGGGGTGCCGATCAAAGAAGCCGGACATCAAGGTCATCGTCACCCACAGCGCGGCTTCGGCCTGAAAGTTCTGCACGTTGGTGAGAAAGAAGTGTGGCAGCCCGGAACTGTAGACCGTGCGCGAGATCAATTCCGCGCCGGAATACTGTTCTGTGTAGCCGGGCGGCTTGAGGGAGCCACCGGCGGGAAAGGGGTGCATGCCATAGACGACGCCGGTTTCTTCCATCGCATGCCACAGCCGCTCGTACTTGGGCTGAATGGGGTAGTTGCCCATCGCATCAATGGGGCGCACGAGCCCGACGCGACAGCCTTTGGCGGCGACGCGATAGAGTTCTTGGGTCGCGAACCCTGGGTCTTGCATCGGCAGCATCGCCGCGAAGAAGAGCCGCTTGGGGTCCGCCTGACAGTAGTCGTAGGCCCACTCGTTGTAGGCTTTGCACATCGCCTTGGCGCCGACGGCGTTCTGGAGCCACGGATAGGTGTCGATGTCGGTGGGAATAATCATCACCTGGTCGATGCCTTGGACATCCATGTCACGCAGCCGCGCGGTTGGCTCGTAGGACCCCTTGTGATCGATATAGTTGGCTTGTTCCTTGGTGAGGGCGGTGGCGGGATTGAGGTTACGGACATTGAGGGCGCGCTGGATGTCATGCTTGAGGCCCGGTCCGGCGGAGGTGAGGATATTGACGAAGCCCGCCGTGCCACCGATCCGTTGCGAGCCGATGCCCGCGCCGGCGTGGCCGTTGACGATCAACTGTTTGGTCTCCGCGTCAAACCACATCGTGGTTTTGAGCGCTTCCAGTTCATCTTTCGTGAGCCAGTCCTTCGCGCGTTCCCAAATCCACGCGGGCTCGGTGACATGGGCATCGCAATCAAAGGTGGGAAAGTCTTTGGTCATCGGGGGAAACTGCTGTAGCAGCATGGGGTCCTCCTTTTAGCGTGGGCAGGATCGGACGCAGTGTAAGAGACGAGATGTCGGAGTACAAGGCGGCGGAATTAGAGGAAGAAGTCAAAAATCAAAAGGTAAAAAATAGAGGGCATGGTGCGCGAAGCGCCCCCTCCTCAGTCCTTCTTCCCCCGCCTACATCTTCACCCGCACGCGGTACGTCACTTTGACCTCCTTGTCCTTGGGCACGGTGACATCAAAGTGCAGGGTGTGGGCATCGGCTTTTTCGTGTTTGTGCGAGGCGGACAACACTTCCCAATCACCTGGCATCGGTTCGATAATACGCACACTGGCGGGTGCGTCCTTGTGATTGCGTAAGGCAATTTCCCAGGCGGTCTCCGAAATGGTGTCGGCAATCCGCTTGAAGTCGGTTTGCTTGCGCTCTCCGACGACGTCGAACGCTTCGCCCATTTTGACGGTGACTTTTTCGTCTTTCGCGGTGTGGTCGATGGCGTCCTCGCCGATGAACTGCAAACTGCCGTCCTTGTCGGCCTTGTAGACGCGCACGGTGCCTTTCGGCAGCGGCATCCCCAGGTTGTTCTTCTGGGTGTTGTCGATCTCCAAGGACACGCTCACTTTCTGTTTGGAAAAACTTCCTTCCCCATAGGCATTGTAGAAGTAGTCCTGTTGTCCCCGGAAAATGAGCCGCTTGAGGACCGGGATGGCGGTGGCCGACAGGAGCGTCATCTGTTTGGTCTGGTTCTCCTTGACGGTCGCTGGTCGGTCAAGGGTGTAGAGATGATACTCGAAGAAGCTTTCTTCCCGGAATTGTGGAGGTGGGGAGGCTGGCACGGCTTCCATCGCCATGGTGCGCGCATAGACTTGCGCTGGTTGAATGCGGTGCACATCGCCGGCGACGAGCTTGAGCATCGCGTTCTGATAGGTCGCCCCGGACTGGTTGTCGATGGTGACCCAGCCGGTGAGGTCCGCCTTGCTGTCATCCGCGCTTAGCAGCGTGATGTAGTCCGCTTGCCAAGTGATTTTGTTCGTCAGATAGGACACTTCGATTTTCTGCTTACCGGCTTTCGTCGCCCGCAGCAGCCACACGAGCGTCGGCTTGGCCATGAGATTCTCCGGCACCTGAGGCAGAATCACTCGCCCTGGGGGATTGATGTGGATTTCGTTGCCGATCTGGTAGACGTAGCCGTCGTTGGCCGACAGGAGCGTGCCGACGAGCCACTCCTCCTTGCCGGTGTAACTGTTCTTGTCGAAGAGTTTGATTTCCTTGCCCACGTATTTTTCCATGAGTTTGGCGGGATTAAGGAGATCATACTCATAGTTCTGTTCGAGCACGCGCAGCCCTTGGGCATCGGTCAAGGATTTGATGTGGACGGTCGCGGGCAGGATTTGCGCGGCGACATCCATGAACTGCAGGGTGTTGTCGCCCGCGCCCAACTCAAGG
>JABFSC010000298.1 GCA_013140885.1 Deltaproteobacteria bacterium
CCAGAAGTCTTGCAGGGGATCATCCGCGGCTACGAGGATGCCTGCGCGGTGTGCATCACCCGCTACGAGGGCTACGTGTTCCAGCGCTTAGGTGATGGCATCGTCGCCTTCTTTGGCTACCCGCTGGCGCATGAGGGCGAAGCCGAACGCGCTATCCATGCGGGACTGGCGATCATTGAGTCCTTATCCAAACTTGATGTGCCGGAGGTTGGGCAGCTCCACGTCCGCATCGGTATTGCGACGGGTGTGGTAGTGGTCGCTGGCGCGGAGAAAGGAGCGGTGGGCGAGACCATGAACCTGGCCTCGCGGCTGCAAGGGATTGCCCCTGTCGACAGCATAGTGGTGAGCGAGCGGGTGCGGCGCTTGGCTGGGGGCGTCTTTGACTACACGGACCTGGGAGCGCAGAGCTTGAAGGGCATCGCCCAGCCGACCCGCGCCTATCGCATCGCGGGCGTGAGCCACGCGGCCAGTCGCTTCGAGGCGGCGACCCAGACAGGACTGACGCCACTCGTCGGCCGCGAACATGAGATCGCGATGCTGCTAGAGCGCTGGCAATTGGCACAGGACGGTGAAGGCCAGGTCGTGCTGTTGTCAGGTGAGCCAGGCATCGGTAAGAGCCGCATCTTGAATGCGCTCCTGGAGCGGCTGGAGGGGCAAGGAGTGGGCACGCTGCGCTTCCAGTGTTCGCCCTACTACGTCAACAGTGCCTTCTACCCGATCATTGACAACTTCGAGCGGACGCTGAAGTTCGCCCGTGACGAGTCAGCCGAGGCCAAGCTCGACAAGCTCGAAGCGCTGATCGTCACGCATTATGGCAGACCGAAACACGATGTGCGCTTCATCGCTGCCACGCTCTCCATTCCGAGTGAGGAGCGGTACGGGGCGATCTCCATAACTCCGCAGAAGCACAAGGACGAAACGCTGAGATCGTTGGTCGATCTCACCGAAGTGGCTGCCAGGAAACATCCCACGGTGATGCTGTTCGAGGATGCACACTGGGCCGATCCCACCAGCCTGGACATGCTTGATCTGTTGATTGACCGAGTGAGGACCGTCCCGCTACTGATCGTGCTCACGCATCGGCCTGAGTTTCAGTCGCGCTGGTCGCGGCATGGCCATGTCACGGCGCTGAACCTCTCCAAGCTCACGCGTGCGCAAAGCAGCGCTATCGTGTCCAAGCTTGCTGGAGGCAAAGCGCTCCCCGCCGAACTGCTTGAGCAGATTCTCGCCAAGACCGACGGCGTGCCGCTGTTTGTCGAAGAGTTGACGAAAAGTGTGGTTGAATCCGGAGTAGGGGCGAAACATCTTTCGCCCCTACAATTGGCGATTCCCGCCACTTTGCAGGATGCCTTGATGGCGCGGCTGGATCGACTTGGGGCGGCCAAAGAGATCGCACAGATGGGCGCGGCGATCGGGCGGGAGTTTAGCTACGAACTCCTGGCCGCGGTGGCTGCCAAAGCCACGACAGACCTCGAACAAGCGCTCGAGCAGTTGACCGACTCAGAGCTGGCGTTCCGTCGTGGCATCCCACCCGAGGCCATCTACACCTTCAAGCACGCGCTAGTGCAGGATGTGGCGTACGATTCGCTGCTCAAGAGCCGCCGACACGAGCTGCACGGTACGATTGCACAGGTGCTCGCCGCCGACTTTCCACAGACCACTGCCACCGAACCGGAGCTGCTCGCGCATCATCTCACGGCGGCGGGGCAGGCTGAGGCGGCGATTGGCTACTGGCAACAGGCGGGCATGCTGGCATTGAAACGTTTGGCGCTCAAAGAAGCGATTGCGTACCTGAACCAGGGCATGGCGCTCGTCGGTACGCTGCCGCAATCACCGGAGCGCGATGGGAAAGAACTGGACCTACGCATTCCGCTTGGTACGGCCTGGCTGGCGCTCAAAGGCTGGGCAGCGCCAGAGGTATGGACCGCCCTCCACCCGGCGCTGGGGTTGGCCAAGGCCCTCGGCCGCCACGAGGCGGTACTGCCGATCTACCACGGACTGTGGATCAGCGTGCTGGTCCAGGGCCGCATCGCTGAATCCCTCGACTGGGCTAATGAAATGTTGGCGACTGCGGAAGCCAGCGGTGATCCGGATCTGTTGATCGTGGCACACCGGGCGGCATGCGTGACCCACTTTTCTCGGGGAGACTTCAACCAATCACGAGAACACGGAGAGAGGGTGTTCGCGCTGTATGACGAGGAGCAGCACCGCCACTTCGCAGACCTTATGAACAACGACCCGAAGACCTCTGTCGGCGGCTACGTTTCCCCTGGAATCTGGATGCTGGGCTATCCGGATCGTGCGGTGCAGGTGAGCGATGCCAACGATGCGCACGCCCGCCGGCGCGGCCACCCCTTCGACCTCGGCTTTGCGCTCACCCTGGGCAGCCAGGTTTGGGATTTCCGTTGCGAACCCGAGCAAATGCTGGCGCGGGTCGAGGAGGCCGAGTGGCTGGGCCGCGCACACAGTCTGCCTGTTATCTCAGAAGTGCTCGCGCAGGTCTGGAAGGGAGTTGCGTGGCTGCGGGCCGGGCGCCTCACGGAGGGCATCCCACAACTGCGGGGGGCACTGGAAACGTATAACGCGCACGGCAACGAGATTACTATGTCGTACTATCGGGCCGTCCTGGCCGAAGGCCTAGCGTTGAGCGGTGATAGCGCGGGCGGATTGCGGTTGATTGAGGAGAGTCTCGCGCAGATTGCACGGCCGGGCTGGGAACAACGCTCGCACCTGGCGGAGGTGCTGCGGCTCAAGGGCTGGATGCTGATGCTGCAACCAGAGGCTAGAGGCTGGAGACTAGAGACTAGTCCCCCTTCCTCCCAAGCCCCAAGTCTCAAGCCTCTAGCCTCTAGCGAAGCGGAAGACTGTTTCCTGCAAGCCATCGCCGTTGCACGCCAGCAGCAGGCGAAGTCCTGGGAGCTGCGCGCTTCTACGAGCCTCGCGCGCTTGTGGCAACAGCAAGGCAAGCGAACCGAAGCTCACAAGCTGTTGTCAGATGTGTACAACTGGTTCACCGAAGGGTTTGACACGGTTGATCTCAAAGAGGCCAAAGCGCTGTTGGAGGAGCTTTCCTAGTAGGCTACTATGCTGGCTGCGAACAATTCCTAGATTTATGCGAGACCCGAAATGGACAATACCGAAGAACAGCGGCGATGGGGAACGGCTCAAGAATTGTATCACGCCGCCGACACCGTCTTTCACCAGCAATGCTACAAAGCTTGTGCGGGTCTAGCGTATTATGCGTGTTTTCAAGCGATGTGGGTGGCTTTAGGTGATCCACCTACTGGAGAATGGCGTCATGTCGGCATTACCCGGCGTTTTTGTCATGGACAGTGGGCGACGCCTCCACTACTCCCGAGCAGTCTGGGAACGCTACACAAGCGACTTTTGGCGCTGTATGAACTGCGGCTCGATGCGCACTATCGTGCTCGCGAGATTTCTCTGCAACAAGCCCAACAAGGACTTGAAGCAGTCGTCGAAGTATTGCACTTGGTCCAGGCCCACAAAATCCAACGTCTATGAGGAACAAATATGAGTGTCACCGCGATCAAATACCCGGCTTTGCATGTCTCCGCCGCAACCGCGGAACTTGTCACAGACATTCTCGTCCTCTACCCCCAAGCGCAAATTGTTCCACGCGTCACACCCTTGGAGGATGAAGACATTAGTGTGGAAGTGCGGCTTCCCTTCGATAGGGAAGGCATCTACCAAGCTCGCGACCAGATCCATGCGATCGTGATTCAATTACAAGAGCAGTATGACGTTCTGATTCTCGCTTCAGCCGTGCCTGCGTAGGGCAAGGTATGGGCCAAGTGATCGATATGGATGTTATTGAGAATGCCTATGATCTGCCCACAATGTCACACCGAAAACAAACCTGGTCGGAAGTTTTGCGCGGCGTGTGGGCAGACCTTGCCTCACTTGTGTTCGCAATGTGGGTTCCTCAACGACCCTGGAGATCGCTTCTGCGGCGGATGCGGCGCTGTTCTCACCTCCCAATCACCATCAGATGTGCCAAGTTCAACATTCCAAGCTCAAGATTCCCAGCCTCTAGCCCCTAGCCCCGTCAGCTACACCCCAGCCCATCTAAATCAGACCACAGAAGATTGGCACAGAAGCGCACTCCCTGATACATCAAGAGTTGTGAGACGACTCAATCCAGCAGCGAGGAGCTTCTATG
>JABFSC010000331.1 GCA_013140885.1 Deltaproteobacteria bacterium
GTTACCGAACCGTTGGACGTTGCAATAGACCTTGTCCATGCTGACCTTCATGCGGTCGGCGACAGCCTGAATAATACGGAGATTGGCCTGGTGGGGGATAATGAGATGGACATCGGAGGAGGAGAGTCCGGCCCGATCCAAGGCTTTCCCGGCCACGTCGGCGAGTGCCCGCACGGCCACCTTGAAGAGTTCTGGTCCCTTCATCTGGATGCCCCACTCCTTGGGTTGGACGCCTTCTTGGTCAAACGCTTGCCGATGCCCAGCGCGAACGTGGAGCAATTTCCACAACGCGCCGCTTGACTCAATCACCGTGCTCAAGAGTCCACGGTCCCCAGGTTGGGTGTCGAGCACGACCGCGCCCGCACCGTCACCGAACAGCACACAGGTCGCGCGATCTTGCCAGTTGACCATCGTGCTCAAGGCATCGGCGCCAACCAGGAGCATGCGGCCATATTCCCCACTCTTGGCGTAACTGTGCGCGACCGACATGCCATAGACAAACCCTGCGCAGGCGGCATTCACATCAAAGGCGGGGATGGTATCGACCCCTAAACGTTCTTGGAGGAGACACGCGGTCGAGGGAAAGAAATAGTCACCGGAGACGGTGGCGACGATAATGGCCTGCAAGTCCTGGGCTTTGAGCCCCGCGGCGGCTAACGCGTGCGTACTGGCGGTGTGCATGAGGTCAAGAATGTTCTCGCCGTCCTTCATCGCTCGACGTTCTTGAATCCCAGTCCGCGTGACGATCCAGTCGTTATTCGTCGCCACCCGCCTTTCCATATCAGCGTTGGTGAGACACGTCTCCGGTATGGCGGACCCGGTGCCAATGATACGCGCGCCCATGCGCAACCCCCTTCTGTTTCCTAAGTGTGGAAGCTCTCAGCGTTCAGCCGCGACCGTTATGCACCGGTCCATTTGCGAAAGACCAAGCAAGCATTCGTGCCACCGAAGCCAAAAGAATTCGACACGGCGACCTGAATCGGCGACTGTCGAGCAACATTCGGCACGTAGTCGAGATCGCATTCCGGGTCAGGTTCTTCGTAGTTGATGGTTGGCGGAATCATGCCGTGCTCAAGGGCGAGGACGGAGTAGACGCCTTCGACGCCACCCGCCGCGCCGAGCATGTGGCCAGTCATGGATTTCGTGGAGCTAATGGCGAGGCGTGCGGCATGTTCACCGAACACCCGCTTGATGGCCAGAGTTTCCGTCGCGTCATTGTACGGCGTCGAGGTGCCGTGGGCATTGATGTAATCGACTTCGAGCGGACTAATCCCGGCACTGCGCAAAGCCAGGCGGATACAGCGGACGGCCCCTTCCCCTTCTGGCGAGGGAGCGGTCATGTGGTACGCATCGCTATTCGCGCCGTAGCCGATGATCTCGGCGTAAATTTTCGCGCCTCGGCGTTTGGCTTGCTCCATTTCTTCGAGGACAAGAATGCCCGCGCCATCCGACATGACAAACCCGTCACGCTGGCGATCAAACGGGCGACTGGCTCGCTCCGGTTCGTCATTGCGCGAGGAGACCGCTTTAAGCGCGATGAATCCCCCCAAACCGAGCGGAGTCAGCGCGGCTTCGGCTCCACCGGCGATCACGGCATCTTGTTCGCCCATGCGAATGAGGCGGAACGCTTCCCCGATGGCATGCGCGCCAGACGCGCATGCACTCGTCGGGGTATAGTTGATCCCCTTGGCCCCATAGCGAATGGAAATCTGTCCGGGAGCGAGGTTCGCGATCAACTTGGGGATAAAGAACGGCGAGACCTTCTTGAGGCGCGTTTCCAGAAACAGTTTGTGGTATTCCTCAATGCTGGTGAGGCCGCCGATGCCGACGCCAACAATGACGCCGACCATATCCTCATTGTCCGCGGAGATCGGCAATTTGGATTCATCCATCGCCATCTTGGCGGCTCCCACCGCGTACTGGATGAAGGGGTCCATTTTCTTCACGTCTTTTTTGTCGATGAACTGTTCCGGGACAAAATCCCGGACTTCACCGGCAATCCGCGTGGGAAAATCGGAGACATCAAACCGCGAGACCGGCGCGATCCCGGAGCGCCCTGCAACCAAAGCCTGCCAGTTTTTCTCCACTCCAGTGCCAAGCGGGGTGACCAGTCCGAGACCGGTAACGACCACGCGACGCCGCTCTTGTTCCATAACTTCTGACCCTTGTCCTTCAGGTGTGTGTTGTGGTGGGGCGCATCTTAGAGGCTCTGTTCCTGGACTGCAACCGGAGTGGCGCGCGCTGAGGCAGTATTCACGGGGTGATGGAGTAGCAGGGAGGCTGATTATCGCGAGAAGCGTGAGCGACGAGGCAATCTTTGTTTTTGCGAGGCGAGCTGATCTGCTTTGTCCAACGGGAAGGATAAAAACATGGACGAAGCGCGGGAGGTTCATAAACCTCCCGCGCTATCCCGCTGAGGCTTAATCTCCCTGTCCGCTGTTGCTCACGATGAGACGGATCTGGAACCCGTCCGCATTCAGCACTTTTGTGAGTGCTTGCCCTTTTGAGGGACCGACACCGCCTGTCGAACCAGTAATCGTTTGGGGATACTCTGCCACCGTCTTCACTGGACCGGTCGTATCGATGGCGCCCTTCCCATCAATGCGGAACTGCCAATCCACGTAGGCGAGATCGTCAGGTGCCGCCGCGGGGAGTCCGAGTACGACGCGACCACTTGCAAAGAATGTCCCGATGCGTTTGCTGGCAATTGAGTCGCATGAAGCCACTCCACCGGCAGGGATCGTGCCACCGGGAACAATAATACCGACAGCGTTGATGCCGTCGCCGGCGGAAAGATCCCCGCTGTCATCAGCATCGTCAAGCCGGAAGTTCACTGTGGGATCGACACAGACATCGAACGATTTACTTCTCCGTTCCCTGTCATCCGCGGTCGCCGAGAGTGGACTGATCAATGCGGCGGTCAACAACAGGGTGCGTCCATAGTGGAAAACCTTCATACCATCCCTCCTTAAAGAACGTGATATTACGAAGCGGAAGAACAACATGAAGTTCTTCTCGCTCGCGCGATCCTGTATCTAGGCGGGTAGGAGGATGGGGACAATACTGCGGATGAAGGCTTTTCTCTGATGGAGAAGAAGGGGAGCAGCCTACAACTTCTGAAGTAGGGAAATTGCTGACTGATTAACTCGGAGGAATTCCCTTTTTCGCTAGCAGTTTCTCCAGCGCCGCTAGCCAACTCTCATAATAGCTGGGCAAGGAGTCGGAGGCGGCATGAGGACCCACGGCCTTTTCAGCGGCGGCGATTTCGGCGATCAAGTGATCACGAAACTCATCCCACTGGTAATAGCCCTGCTCACACAGAAAGACAGCGAGAGCGAAGGCTCGGCGTTCCCACGCATCGTGGAAGACCAGCTCGCCACTGCTGCGTGGCAGGGATGCTGGTCCAGTCATTTCGGCGATATCGGGGTTGGTGGCACGGGGCATAAACGTAAAACCTAAAAGGGACAGGGGACGGGGGACATATTTACGTTTGACGCACCACCCCAATCATCGCATCACGGGAGACGCGCTGGGCGAGTTCTTCTTCGCTCAAGTGTTCCGTTCCTGCTGGACGTTCTGGGAGCACCATGTAGCGCAGTTCGGCGCTGCTGTCCCACACGCGAATTTCCACCTTGGCATCGATCTCCGTGCCAAACTCCTTGAGGACGCCACGGGGATCAATGACAACACGGGAGCGGTACGGCGCGCTCTTGAACCAAGTGGGCGGGAGTCCTAACACCGGCCACGGATAACACGAGCACAGGGTGCAAACGATGACGTTATGGACCTTCGGGGTGTTCTCGACCACCACGAGGTGCTCGTCTTGCAATCCACCGAATCCCAATTCGGCAATGGCGGCGGTGGCGTCGGCCAGGAGGCGTTTCTTGTACGCGGGATCGGTCCACGCGCGCGCCACGACTTTCGCGCCGTTCATCGGCCCCAGGTCGTGTTCATACGTGTCCACCATCTTGTCGAGCGCGGCGGGATTCACCAGCCCCTTGGCGACCAACAGCGCTTCGATCTTTTTGACGCGCTCTTCCAGCGCCTGTGTCTGTTCCTGGGTGTGATGTTTGATCGTGCGCGGGTCGGGGCCCGCGGTGTGGGGGCTGTGATCGTGGTCGTGGTCGTGGTCGTGTTTGGTGCTCATACGAAAAACCTCGGAGAAAAGGGGTCAGGGGG
>JABFSC010000088.1 GCA_013140885.1 Deltaproteobacteria bacterium
TGACTGTGGCGATCAACAGGGCCAAGCCTCTCCGCGATTGACTCCACGATGTCGTGAGCCTTCTGGGCAATTAGGGACTCCACGATGTCGTGAGCCTTTTTACTCCACGATGTCGTGAGCCCTGACAGCTAGCCACTAGGGAAGACAGAAGGGAAGGAGAATGCAGCAGCACCAGGGGCATCACCAATACACGCCGACTGATCTGATCGAATTCGTTCGTTCCCCATTTGCCTCGTGGATGAGTCGCTCCCACTGTGACTTTCCAGGCCACCTTCAACCCGATCCCGATACCCCGGACCTGGTGAGCCTCGCGGCCGAAGGCGCGCGGCATGAGCAACGGGTCCTCACGCAGTTGCAAGCCGACACCGACGATGTCTGCTCGATTCCAGCAACTCCGAACCGGGTGGCGCTGACGCATCAGGCGATGCACGCTGGCTACGCCGTCATCTATCATGGCGCACTGACCGCGGATGACTTTCTCGGTATCCCCGATTTTCTGGTGCGGGTCGAACAGCCTTCCACATTGGGGAACTATTCCTACGAAGTCTGGGACGCCAAGCTCGCGCGCACCGCCCGACCAGAATTCGTTCTGCAACTCTGCTGCTACGCCGACCTTCTTGCCGCAGTTCAAGGGCGACGCCCAGAGCAGGTCACATTGCTCCTCAGTGGTGGCACGCCCACCACGTTTCGCACTGCCGACTATTGGTATTACTACCGCCATCTGAAAGCCGCGTTTCTCGGCTGGATGCGCGCCTTCTCCCCTAACTCCCCGCCACTACCAGAAGTGGGTGGCGACTATGGCCGATGGGCAACCGAAGCCCGCAAGCGACTGCTCGCCGTCGATCATCTCAGTCTCGTGGCCACCATCACCGGGAACCACGTGCGCAAGTTACAAGCGGCGGGGATCGAGACGCTGACCACGCTCGCGACAACGACGGCCTCTCATGTGCCGAAATTAGATGCCGGGGTGTTGCAGCGCCTGAAAGAACAAGCGCAATTGCAACGGAGTTCGGAAGCCACCGGCTCCCTCGCTTACCGTCTCGTGCCTCCTGACTCCGCCGAGCACCGGAGAGGATTGGCCCTCTTGCCTCCCGCCGGACCGCTCGACGTGTACTTTGATATGGAAGGGTATCCCCTGGTGGAAGGCGGGCTCGAATATCTGTTCGGTGCCGTCACGCAAGATGACAGCGTGTGGCGCTATCACGATTGGTGGGCGCATGACGCGGACGAAGAACGTCGCGCCTTTGCCGACTTTATCGATTGGGCCTATGCCCGCTGGCGCGCGGACCCGCGCATGCACGTGTATCACTACGCCGCGTATGAAGTGACTGCTCTGCGAAAGTTGATGGGGCGCTACGGGACCCGCGAGTCGCAGGTCGATATGCTACTGCGTAACGAAGTGTTCGTTGATCTCTATGCGATTGTCCGCCACGGCCTGCGAGCCGGGGGACCCGACTACTCCCTCAAAACCTTGGAACACCTGTATCGCCCCGCACGCGCCGGTGGCGTCACGACGGCTGGCGATTCCATCGTGTTCTATGACCGCTGGCGAGCCAGTGACGAACCGCGCCACTGGGAAGCCTCACCGATCTTGGGCGCGATTCGCGACTACAATCGCGATGACTGTGAATCGACCAGTCAATTCGTCACCTGGCTGCGCACCCAGCAAGAGCAAGCGGGAATCGTGTGGGTTCCTCGTCCAGCCTCGCAAGAGAAAGGAGAAAACTCGGAAGAAGCAGAGGTCGAACAATCGCCGCGACAAGCCTTGGCGGAAGCGTTACTCAGCCCCGTGCCGACCTCACACGAGATGGCGGCGTCCGACGGTGAACACCATGAACACTGGCGGGTCCAACAACTGCTTGGTCATGTGGTCGAGTTCCACCGCCGTGAGGACAAACCGGTCTGGTGGGCGATGTTTGATCGCCAGAGCATGAGCGAGGATGAACTGATCGACGATCTTAATTGTCTTGGTGGGTTACAGCGGCTCCCCGGCCCACCGGAGCGGATCAAGCAATCGGTCGGTTTCTGGTACCGCTTCGATGGTGACCAAGAGACGAAGCTCGATAGTGGGAGCCGGTGTTTCTTCGCGCATGATCTCACGGCCACGGAAATTCACCGTTTCGACCGAGAACGGGGCCGGGTCTGTCTCAAGTTTGGGCCAAAGAAGTTGCAACAACTACCCAATGGTGAGCCACCCGACCGCTTATCGTTGATTCCTGATGAGCACGTTTCAGCCACCGTCATCGCCAACTCCATCTCTCGCACCGCCGCCACCTGGCTGGAACAACAACAGTTGCCGCCCGCGCTCGCGGATTTTCTGTTGCGGCGTCATCCGAAGATTCGCGGCCATACTGGTGGTCGCCTGGTCTCGCCGGAGGCGAACCTGCTTGAGTCCGTCGTTTCACTCGTGGCCAATCTCGATCACTCCATGTTGTGCATCCAAGGCCCACCAGGAGCGGGAAAAACGACGGTCGCGGCGCATGCTATTCTGGCGTTACTCAAAACAGGCAAGCGCATTGGCGTGACCGCGAATAGTCACGCCGCCATTCTTAATGTCTTGAGGACATGTCACGAACTGGGCGACGGGCAGCTCACCAGCCTCAAGATTGGGGGATCAAAAGAGGCCGATCTCTTTGAGCACTATCCCGCGGCTCGGTATGTCGACAGTCTCAGGGCCGCACTGCCGCACTTGTCACACATCCCGCTCATTGGTGGGACCGCGTGGGCGTTTAGCGATCCGGCGGTCCGGGAGACGTTGGACTATCTTTTGGTGGATGAGGCCGGACAGGTCTCGGTGGCCAACCTCATTGGCATGGCTCCGACGGCGCGCAACCTGGTGCTGATTGGCGATCAAATGCAATTGGGGCAACCGATCCAGGGATTCCATCCGGGCGAAAGTGGCGGGTCCATCTTGGAGTATCTGCTGCAAGACAACGCCACGATCCCCGAAGAGATGGGAGTCTTTCTCGGCACGACGTGGCGGTTGCATCCCGCGCTGTGTGCGTTCATTTCCGCGACGGTCTATGATGATCGGCTGCATGCGGCGCCGCAGACGCAGCACCGCGTTGTGAAAGTGCCACCCAACGCCCGACGAGTGACAAAGGAAGCCGGGCTCCTCTTCGTGCCCGTGGACCATCTGGGCAATACGCAAGGCAGTGAGGAAGAAGTAGCCGTTATTGAGGAACTCGTTCGTGAACTGATCGGGCGTGAAGTGACTGATGTGCAGGGACACGTTCGCAAGCGACTGGGCCTTGAGGACATCGTCTTGGTTGCGCCGTATAACCTTCAGGTGCGCAAATTGAGCGCGGCACTGGGGCCACAGGCGCGGGTAGGGTCGGTGGATAAGTTTCAGGGGCAGGAGGCACCGGTCGTGATTATCTCGATGTGTAGTAGCGATGGAGAGAGTTCGCCCCGGGGCTTGGACTTCGTCTTGAACAAGAATCGCCTCAATGTGGCGCTATCGCGGGCGCAAAGCCTAGCCATCGTGGTCGGGAGCCCTCGGCTTGCCACCGCACGCTGTACCTCGCTGACGCAGATGACTTTGCTCAATATGTTCTGCCGCTTGATGGAAGAGGGACCGCCTGGGCGGTAATGTGAACGTGTCCCGCATCCACCGGGCCAACGCAGGGGAGAGTCGCGCGTCAATCCAGTGTTTCGTGGCCGGGCGTTCCTTTGGCCCGCAACCTGGCGACGAGGAAGCGGGTGAAGTGATGACAACGGCACGCCAAGCGTTTGTCCGCTGGTCGAGCCACCGCCAGCGGCTGGGGAGCAAGCGCGAGGAGGTGCTCCAGCATCTGTTCCAGCGCGGTGCTCCGGAATCGAGTCGTAAAAGTCGGGCGCGAGCAGATCCTAAATTCCCAGCCCGTGGAGGATGCGGACGAGCGTGGGCACCTCGGGTGGTATCGCGGCGAACAGCGCGCCATGACCATCCGCCGCAGTTAGTGGCGAGGAGTGCGCGTCAAAGTCGAGAAGCAGTTGGGGCGTGCTCATGGAGTGTACTCTTGCTCCGAGGTTTTTCATTGGTCGTTCGTATCTCATAGGATCCCCAGCGCCTTGAGACTGGCTTTGCCCAAGTCGATTCGCTTACTGGCATCCGCCGCGGTCTGGATGTCGAGGTTCAAGGCAAAGGCATACACCCGTTCCCCTTTCTGTACCCACCCGACCCACCATCCC
>JABFSC010000114.1 GCA_013140885.1 Deltaproteobacteria bacterium
CTTCGCACAGACGGTTACGGACAGTGGGACGAAGACGGACAGGTTCGTTCATACACTCCTCCTATCAACAACATTCTGTTGATGGAGCAGAGCGTAGGACCCGGCTCATGTCGAGCAGCCATGAAGGTGCTTCGCACAAAAGAGGTGACAGGACAGCCGTTTACCAATATTCACTCTGAGTTACTCCACATGATCCCGTACTCCACATGAGATGGCTCATGCGGCGCACCGCATGAACAGGAATGGGTGTTGCGGGTTAGAAAAGTCGAATTTCTTACGAGGCACTTGAGGTTTTGAATTTTTCTGGGGTTCTTGCCGCATTGGCTACGACAGAGAGCAGACGTTGAATTTCACTCTCTCGGTTTTTGAACCAGTCTGTTGACCAGATGCGGTGGATCTTCCACCCTTTCGCTTCGAGGATCTCTTGTCGTAGTCGGTCGCGATCACGCAGTGACTTCGCGCTGTGATAGGTAGCGCCGTCACATTCGATACCGAGTATATACGTTCCGGGGTCTTGAGTATCTTTTACGCCAATATCAATGAAGAATCCTGCGACCCCTATCTGTGCCTCGGTCTGGTATCCGTGCGCGTCTAACAACGTAGCGACATCAACCTCGAAGTCACTGTCAGGAGACCGGCCCGAATCAAGCCCACGCTCTCCGATGTGTCCTGTCTCAGCAAAGGCAAGATAGTCACGGAAAGCAGCGACGCCACGCGAGGGATTTTCTCCAAGAACAATGTCGTTTGCCTTGAGTGACGTAAATAACTCTATTCTCCGTCGTGCGCGTGTGAAAAGGACATTCAGTCGTCGCCACCCTTTGTCTCTCGCAATCGGTCCAAAGCGTTGATAGACGCGTTGCGTGTCTGGATCGCGTCCGTACGTGGTTGAAATGAATATGACTTCCCGCTCATCGCCTTGGACGTTTTCAAGGTTTTTGACGAAGAATGGCTCGTCTCGCCCTTCCTGTTGTCGTAACGCGACATCAAACCTTCCATCCGCTTTTTGTAATCGTTCAATTTCTGCCAGAATCAGATCTCGCTGCTGCGAGTTCATGGTTGCGACACCGAGAGAGACTTCCGGTCGCTCAATGAGGTGAGCACGAACCGCCTGTGCGACTGCCAAGGCTTCCGTGAGGTTTCGTGAGTTCTTATATGTTGCGGCTTCGATCCAATGGACTTGAATGCCAAACTCATCATGTTGCGCATACGGTGAGGGAAAGAGCAGTAATTCATTATTGTAAAACTGGCTGTTAGAAAATGCAATCAAGGAAGGATGCTGTGAGCGATAGTGCCACAGCAGCATGCGATTGGCAAATGTACGTTGGGCAATTTCGAGAATGGATTCTGTTTCCTCTGCAGCGATACGTTCCTCATCCTCCTCCTCTACATCGGAGATCTGATCAAAAAATGTTGTAGGCGGAAGTTGCTTCGGGTCACCAACGATAACTACCTGTTTTCCTCGTAGGATGGCACCGAGCGCATCTTCGGGCTTCACTTGTGAAGCTTCATCCATCACCACCAGATCGAAGTCCATCTGACCCGGAGGTAAATATTGGGCAACAGAAAGCGGGCTCATCATAAAGCACGGCTTGATTGCTTGCAGTGCTTTCCCGGCCCGACGCACCAATTGTCGAATGGGAATGTGCCTGGTTTTCTTAGACAGTTCGTGCTCAATCAGGCCGCGATTCGTCAACGTACGTACCGGACCGGTCCCAATCCCGGCCGGGATCGGTCGTTTCGCGATATGACTTGCGATGAGCTGACCACGAAGACAGTTGAGGTCTCGATCAATGCGTTGAAACTCACGAATCGTTCGTTCGTATGCAACACGAGTAAAATTGGTAAGCGTTGGAGTTGTCTGCACGGCTTGTCGTGCAATCGCCTCATACGCCAACGCACGGAAATAGGACGCATGTCTATCCGGTGTGAGACTGTGCTCTTGTATCAGTGTGATCTGATCTGCGAGTCCGTACTCTTGAAGGCGTGCAACCACCCGACAGAACTCTCCCCAGCGATTGAGATAGTCGGTTGTTGCGAGACACCTGTCGCAGGCAAAGATGATGTCCTGGAAAGTATAGCTTGTTTCTTCCTTTGCTAACCATCGGGCGAGATTCACACTGCCCCACCGTGACAGTAGTTGAAGTACTTCTCCGAGGACAGCCACAAACCTCTTCGTGGTATACGCCATAGTACTGACCTCGTGTGTCCTCAGTCCCTCTGGTCCCGACACAAACCAAGAGACAAAACCAGGAGAAACTCCTGTCGTACGAATGCGGGATATCCAATCAAGCGCTTGGAGAAGGGAATCCGTATCCGTAGCAAAACCTTGCCAGTGGGGTCCTAACACTGCGTGCAGCTCCTGCCGTGTCTCTAACTCCTGCTCTATGTCGAGAAGCTGCTGCTTCGCCGTGATCGCACTGCTGATTTGCTCTATGGTTGTGGGACGGGCAAGCTGTGCTCTTCTCAATAACGGTAACGTTTCGTCTAGTACGCGCGCGTGCTCTTCAAGAAGTTTTTGGAGCAGTGTCAGAGGTGACTCTTTATGCGTCCCTAACCCACATGCGGTCAATCTCTGTTGTAAAATAGTCACTGGTTGAGAGAACTGGCCTCTGAAGCGGCTGACTTTTGGTACTGTTACTGCTCTGTTTGTGAGGAGGTCTTGGGAAAGAAAAGCGTCTTCTGTCGTTTGTGTAAACGTTTCTACCCAGGTGACGGCATCGCGGAGTGCAGGCCAGTCAGTCTCAACACCTTTGAAGGCAGCCGCCAGTGCAGCTTTTATGTTCGTGTCTTCCGCGAACCGTTTGTCTTCATCAAGAAGACCTGCGAGAGTCTCCAAATGTCCAGCAAGCGTTCGATCTCGAACCTCTTTAGGGTTGCGAAGAACAGGAGTGAGTTCTTTGCGCAAGGTGCGATATTCACTCCGTAACCGGCCAAACCATTGCCCATGGATAGTTCGTAATTGCTTTGCCATCAGGCGCAGGTCATGTGGCTTTGGTGCAAACTCAAGATCAAATTTTTTCCGCACCTCGCGAAGCCGTACCGAGAGCTTCTGCGAAGTTTCGTCTGCGTGACGAAGTTTCTGCGGAGTATCGTGTCCTTCCGGCAAGCAAGCTTTTGCGACGTGTAAAGCTGTTTGTGTGGCTGTTTCACCCGCCATGAAAGCGGGGATGAAACCTACTGTGCCACCAGTAGTCCCCTACCGAGCCATGCGATCGTGGTAACGCGATGGTATGAAGCGCTCGGGACAATGATGCCGTCCCCGCAAGGGGAACGTCAGAACTGTGAAGGGAAGACGTGCCTGCCAGTGCTAGGCGGGCAGGAGCTAGGGGGGAGTGGTAAGGTCAACCGAAGTGAACGCCTGATAAACGTCGTGATTGCCAACAAGCCAAAGGCACTGAGAGGCTTGGACCAAAAGGTACGCAGCAAGGACGTGGGGCTAAGCATACCCCCGTCGTGGCCAGGAAGCTGCCGGCGAACAGGGCGGACCTAACCCATTCGGGCACACAAGCGGAACATGGTAAGCCCGTCGGATTCCCTCTGGGAAAGCCCTCCGCAAGGGGAGCCGATAGTCCGGCGGGTAGAGGAAGAGGGAGCAAGCGAAAGCCCGCCGGTAATCGGCGGGATAGGGATTGCGCGGAAGCAACATCATCCCACGCGAAAGCGAGCAGACTTCCTTCTGGTCTTTCATCACGAGAGAGGTTGGCAAACCGACAGAGGAGGTAAGGCAGATGACGGCAACCCGCGTTGCTGGTGCGACTTCCCACGAGACGCCCGAGTGGCAGGCCCTGGACTGGCACGCCCTCACCCGGACCGTGCGTCGGCTCCAAGCGCGTATCGTGAAGGCAATTCAGGCGAGACGATGGGGGAAGGTGAAAGCCTTACAACATCTGCTCACCCACTCGTTTAGCGCCAAGGCGTTGGCCGTTAGACGAGTGACTGAGAACCCTGGCAAACGCACCCCGGGCGTGGACCGAGTCCTGTGGTCTACCCCGGAGAAGAAAGCGGCGGCGATTGCCACCCTCCGACAGCGCGGCTACCGTGCTCAACCGCTACGGCGGGTGTTGATCCCGAAGCCCAATGGCAAGACGCGGCCTCTGGGCATTTCGACTATGCGGGATCGCGCGATGCAGGCCCTCTACCTGTGCGCGCTCGACCCC
>JABFSC010000486.1 GCA_013140885.1 Deltaproteobacteria bacterium
TGCGAGATTATGCCGAACTCCGCGCCCTCGCCCGACAGAGTCCACCGGGCATGGTGGGCGATGTCGCCGCTCGGCTACTGCGGAGCCGGGCCCATTCGCCAAGCGATAATCCCGCGGAACTCGCCAGCGCGGTCGCCGGGTGCGCGCTCTTTCCTTCGCTGGCGGCCTTTGTCCAGCATATTACGACCCTGGAGCGGTTTCGTATGTTGGCCGCGAGTGCGCGGGTCCCGTTGGCGACAATCCATCGCGCCAAAGGACGGCAAAGTCGCCTCGTCTTTCTCTTGGGCGCGGCGGAAGGACACCTGCCACCGACCCATCCTGGCACGGACCTCGCCGAAGAACGCCGGATCTGTTTTGTGGGCGTGACGCGCGCCAAGGATGTGTTGTTCGTGAGTGCGCCTCGGCGGCTCGCGGGCAAGGCCACCTCCGCTTCCCGCTTCATTGGCGAGGGGCAATTCCACCGCCTTCTCTTTCCCACGCCACACCGGCTCGCGGCGTTGGTGGATCGCGGCTGACCCGCGCGCTATGCCCGTGGGGCCACGAAGCGTCCCGGGTGCCGTCAATATGGCCCCGTTCTCCCCAGAAAGCACCCTTCACGTCGGCCTACAGCACGACACAATAGAGGAGGACACGCGATGGGACATTGGGATTATCAGGCTATCGAGTTGTTCGCGCACGACTCCGCGGACGCGGTCTTGGCCGCATTCCCGTCCACACAGGGCTTTCATGGTCACGGGGTGATCCTCTTTCAGGGGCGTCCATGGCTCCATTGTGGCTGGGACGATGGCAATGTGACCGCCTACCAGGCGATGGTGACCTTCTGCCAGCGGACGGGCCGCCGCTGGATCACCAGCTATGCCATTGATACTCGTGCCACGCGGGATGCGGCCTTTTTCGGGAATGACCCCACGCAGCGCGCGGCGCGTCTGCACGCCCTCTTTGGCGCGCCCACCCCGTGTCCGGAAGAAGAGCGCCGCCCGGACCAGTGACCAGCAGACCATCACCGAAAGTCGATCATCCACAGGGAGGACCCGATGAGCAGTGGCGCGGAACACGGGAACACGGAGGTCAGGCCCAGCACACTCCATGCGTGGTGTGGGCAATTGTTGCAGACCGGATTGCAGTGCGCACCAGACGCGTTTGCTCCACTCGCGGCTCAAACACTGCGCAGAGCTCAGGAAGCAGGCGACGACAACTTGGTGGAGACCGTGACCGCGGCACTGGCCATGACCACGACTCGTGCAATGACCCGCACGTCCATGACTCCCCTCTGGACCGCGCGCATGCCTCGGCGTCGGCTCGTCGACTTGGTCTTGCCCGAGGCCGTCCAGCGGAGCTGCCAGGAGTTTCTTGATGATCATCGTCATGCGATTGCGTTGCAGGCGCAGGGACTGACACCCCGCAATCGGATTCTGCTTGATGGTCCGCCCGGCAATGGCAAGACTTCGTTAGCCGAAGCGCTGGCCGCGGCCTTAGCCCTGCCCTTCTACGTGGTCCGTTATGATCGGCTCATCGGCGGGACCCTGAGTGACACGTTAGCCAATCTCGGCCAGCTCTTTGACCACGCGCAGCAGCAGCCCTGTGTCGTGTTCTTCGACGAGTTCGACACCGTGGGCAAAGAGCGCGGCGACGCCACCGACACCACCGATGTGAAACGCGCCGTGGGCATGTTGTTGATTCAGATCGAATTGACCCCGCCACCGACGATTGTGATGGCCGCGACCAATCACCAGGAATTGCTGGATCACGCCGCCTGGCGTCGCTTCCATCTGCGCGTGCATTTACCGCGACCGACATTGCCGCAAGTCGTGCAGTGGTTTACCCGTCTCCGCGAAGACCTCCCCTTTCCGCTTCCCTTGGTGCAGGAACTCAGTGACCGTATGGTCGAGGTCAGTTTCGCGGAACTGGAGGACTTTAGCCTTGATCTGCGGCGCCGGGTCGTCATTGAAGGTCCCACCGCGGACCTTGGCACGGTGGTGAAACAGCGGCTTTCACTCTGGTCACGACGGCTGATTCCCGCCGGCTACGGTGGTCGCTAACGCACGCTTGATCTCAGCGCTCTCTTCGCACATCCGTGCCGTCAGCGATCGGTGGCCCGCGGCATGGGACATTTCCCTCACGCATTGATTCGTCCCGCCTCACGGCGCTCCCACCACACGCACCGGCGTGACGGCTGTCTTGTCCCCACCACTGAACACGTGGTCGTGTGCATGCGGGCCACGCGCATCGCTCTTCCCACGGGTCAACAGAAAGGAGGATTGCCATGCCCACCCGTTCACGCTCCCAACTGGCGGAGGTCCGGTTGGAGGGCCTCGTCCTGTCACCGACCAACCCACGCACGCAGTGCGATCCCAGCCAACAGGAGGAACTCACCGCCAGTATTCGGGAACAAGGGGTCTTGGTGCCCTTGCTCTGTCGGCTGCTGCCAGACCAGCAGCTCGAAGTCGTGGCGGGCGCCCGTCGCTATCACGCCGCCACGGCGGCGGGTCTCGACACGGTGCCCGTGATCGTGCGGGCGATGACCGACACCGAAGCCCTGGAAGTCCAGCTCATCGAAAACCTCCAGCGCGCCGATGTCCATCCGCTCGACGAAGGCCAAGCCTATCACACGTTGCGCACCACGGCTGGCTATGACCTGGCTCGGCTGGCAGCCAAAGTCGGGAAGTCTCGGAGCTATGTCGCCCAACGCCTCCAACTCGCGACGTTGAGCGCGGATGCACAAGCGGCGTTCCGCGAGGATCGTATCAGCACCGGCCACGCGCTACTCATCGCCCGGTTGCCTCCCCGCGACCACGCCGTGGCCTTACGCGCCTGCACTCGGCGGCGTTGGATGTCCACCGGGGAAATCGAGCAACTGATCCCGGTCGCGGAGTTCGCGGACTGGATCGCGCAGACCCTGCATCTCGATCTGCGCCGCGCGCCGTTTAGCACTGCGGACGCGGCGCTTTGGCCAGAGGCGGGCGCGTGTCTGACCTGTCCCAAACGTACCGGGTTCTCGCCCGAACTCTTTCCCGATATCGCGCACCAGGAGACGTGTACCGATCGCGCGTGTTGGGCACGGAAACTCGACGCGTATCTGACTCACCGTAAACAGACCCTGGCCGCGACGGGCTCCGCTCCGGTGGAGTTATCCACCGCGTATGTCCTTACGCCGCGAGCGGAAGCGGGTGGGATGTTACCTCAGTCGCAGTGGGTGCAAGCCGAGCCGCGGAGTTGTGCCCATAGTACCCACGGCTTGATCGTGGACGGGCGTGAGGTAGGCACAGCGCTGACGGTGTGTACGGCCCCCCACTGCACGACCCATCCGCGGTCTGGTGCGGGCGGTGGCTCCACCACGCGTGACGCACGCCGCGCACAGCGACACCAGTGGCGGGTGGAAGAGCAAATCCGGCACGCGGTGTGCACGGAGATCCTCCGCCAGGTCGACGCCCCATTGCCGCGCGCGGTCATGAACCGCTTCGTCGTCACCTGTTTCGCGCGCCTGTGGTTCGAGTATCAGAAGCAAGTCCTGGCGCGGTATGGGTGGACGCACGGGTCGTCGCAGGGCATGACCGCGATCGTCGACACGCAGGTCCAGCGTCTCTCCGACGCCGAGTTGGCTCAGTTTATGGTGACCCTGATGCTCATCGGCGAACTCCACCCCGCGGACAGCCGCCACGAAGACAGTCCGTTGCTGGACGAGCTCGCGGCCCACTATCACGTCGATATCCCCGCGCTCAGGAAGCAGGTGACGAGTTCCCTGGAGGCGAAACACGCCAAGCCGCGGGCGACAGGGGCACGCGCGCGTGTCCCCGCACAAACCACGGCGGCGTAGGGTCTCCCCGTCACGTTTACGCTCCCCCTCGCTGTCCTTCCTTTCCATCTCCCGCTCACCAAGAGCGGCGCTCTCATCATCACGGAGGTTCCTATGAAAACCGGTCGCAGTCTCACTGATCTGGCCCAAGAACTCGAACGCCAAGCCCAGACCAAACGGGATTTTCTGATTTCCACCGCCGACGCGGAATGCCTCCCGCCCGCGGCGGACAGGCCCACCGCCTATACGTTACGCTTCAC
This sequence comes from Deltaproteobacteria bacterium, assembly GCA_013140885.1. Taxonomy (GTDB): domain Bacteria; phylum Desulfobacterota; class Binatia; order Bin18; family Bin18; genus JABFSC01. The sequence goes on from JABFSC010000486.1 coordinate 4,054, forward strand.
GGTGGGCGACGAAGCCGTCCAGCCCGTCGTGCGCGATCTCTGTCATGATCAGCTCGGCGCACATCTGGGCATTCCCAAACCCTATTACGAGCGCCTGCGCTCA
>JABFSC010000462.1 GCA_013140885.1 Deltaproteobacteria bacterium
CGATGACCGCAAACTGACCGCGCGGCTGGTCGGTGCCGACTCCGACTCCGATCTCGCGGTGCTCAAGGTTGATGAGGCCAAGTCCCTGCCGCATCTGCCGCTGGGCACCTCGGACGACCTGCTGATCGGCGAGACCGTCATCGCCATTGGTAACCCGTTTGGCTTGTCACACACCGTGACGACCGGCGTGGTCAGCGCGCTCAACCGCTCACTCAATACGGGCGAGCGGACATATTACGACTTCATTCAGACCGATGCGTCGATCAATCCCGGCAACTCCGGCGGACCATTATTGAACATCAAAGGTGAACTCATCGGCATCAACAGCGCCATTTATGGCAAAGCCCAAGGGATTGGCTTCGCGATTCCCATTTCTCGCGCGAAGCGGATCGTGGAAGAGTTGATCAGTCACGGCGCGGTGGAGTCACCGTGGATTGGCATCGCCACCCAGACACTCACGCCGGAACTCGCCTCCCATTTTTCACTCCGCGAGAAACGGGGAGTCATTATTCGCGCGGTCGAGCCGGAGAGCCCAGCCGCTCGCGCGGACCTCCAACGTGGCGATGTGATGGTTGCCCTGGATGGCCGCCCCGTGGTGTCAAGCGAGGACTACCTGCAACGCGAACGCACCTACACCAGCGGCGCGCAGTTACGGTTCCGTGTTGTCCGCGATCAGAAGGAACGTGACATCACCGTGACCGCCGCGCGATTCCCGCAGGAGAAAGCCGATGCCCTCGTCTGGCAACTGCTAGGACTCGAAGTGACGGAAAAAGGAGACACACTCACAGTGACGAAAATCCGCCCGAAGAGTTCCTCCGCGCGGGTTGGATTTCGCGCCGGCGATACCATCCTGGGGGTCGCGGGGAATCAAGTGAGCACGCTGGCGGAGTTTCGTCGCAAAGTGATTGAGGCGCGTCTCGGTCAAACCCTGCTGCTCTCGGTTGGGCGTGGGCGGCAGTTGTATCATGTCACCGTCCCACTGGACCAAGGGTAACAACCGCACAATTTGTCCAGCTTTTCTTGACAAACACGGACGGAGTCTCTACTCTTGCACGCGGAATGACGCGACGTGCACCGGTATCCCCCGGAGGGCCGTCGGAATGAGGAGGTGAGGTGTGATGGAAAGGGGAAAAGTCAAATGGTTCAACAACGCCAAGGGCTACGGTTTCATTGCCCAAGATAGCGGCGAGGATGTGTTCGTTCATTACTCCGTTATCGAACAGGATGGGTATCGAAGCCTGAATGCCGGCGAAGAAGTCGAGTTCGATTTCGCGAACGGCGACAAGGGCCTCCTGGCTAGCAAAGTCATCAAAGTCATGTAGCACGGTTCTCGTCCGTCCCTCGTAAGGCCCTTGCGATTTTTCAGGGGCCTTTTTTATTTGTATGACCCTGTAGAATACAGGCCATGCCAATCGACACACAGACGAAAGCGGAAGTCGCGCGCCTGCGCCAGGAGCTGGAGTTCCACAACCATCGCTACTACGTGCTGGATGATCCCACCATGAGTGACGCGGACTATGACAATTTGTTCCGTCGCTTGGTGGAACTGGAAGCACGACATCCCGAACTGCGCGATCCGCACTCACCGACGCAAAAAGTGGGGGCTCCGCCACTCACCGAGTTCGCGCAGGTCCGCCACTCCATCCCCATGCTCTCCCTGGCAAACGTGCTCAGTCGCGAGGAGATGCAAGAGTTCCAAGCCCGTATCCATCGGTTTCTCAAGAATGAGGTGCCCGTTGAATATGTCGCCGAGACCAAAATCGACGGCGTGGCGGTCGAACTCGTGTACGAAGACGGCAAGCTCCTGGTCGGCTCGACGCGAGGCGACGGAGTCACCGGCGAAGACATCACCCAGAATCTCAAGACCGTCCGCTCCATTCCGCTCACGCTCCTCCCTCACAAGCAGCATCCGATTCCTCGTCTGCTGGAAGTGCGGGGGGAAGTGTTCTTAGCCTCGAAACCTTTTCAGCAACTCAATCTGGAACGCGCCGCGGCGGGCGAGCCCGTCTTTGCGAATCCCCGTAACGCCACCGCGGGTTCGTTGAAACAGCTGGACTCCGCGGTGACCGCCACACGGCCACTAGACCTCTTTTGCCACGGCCTTGGACGTGTCGAAGGGGTGACGTTCGCCACGCATTGGGAGCTGACCGAGACGCTCCAGCACTGGGGATTGAAACCAGTGGGCTATCGCAAACTGTGTCGGAACCTTGACGATGTGTTCGCCTTCTTCGACGGCATGGAACGGCAACGTGAGCGGTTGCCCTACGAGATTGATGGCGTGGTCATCAAGGTCAACAGTTTCGCGCTCCAGCGGCAGCTTGGAGAAATCGCGCGCTCGCCCCGATGGGCGGTGGCTTACAAGTTTCCGGCGCGACAGGCCACGACAACAATTCTTGATATTAAGCCCCAGGTTGGACGGACGGGCGTGCTCACGCCGGTGGCGGAACTCGACGCGGTGGGCATCGGTGGCGTGACGGTCAGAAACGCTTCGCTGCACAACATGGATGAGATCGCCCGCAAGGACATTCGGATTGGCGATACGGTCGTGGTCGAACGGGCGGGCGATGTGATTCCGTATATCGTCAAGGTCGTGCTTGAAAAACGGACGGGGCACGAGAAGCAGTTCATCATGCCCACGAGTTGTCCCGTGTGTAGCGCGGAGGTCGAACGCGAGGAAGGGGAAGCCGCGTATCGCTGCACGGGGCTCACGTGCCAGGCCAAGTTGAAAGAGAGTCTCAAGTTTTTCGCCTCGCGCGGGTCGATGGACATTGAGGGAATGGGGGAGAAGATCATTGAGCAGATGGTCGATACCGGGCTTGTCGCTGATGCTGGCGACCTCTACCGCTTGAGCAAGGAGCAGGTGGCCGCGCTCGACCGCATGGCGGAGAAGTCCGCGCAAAACCTGCTCGCCGCGATCGAAAAAAGCAAGACAACCACGCTCCCACGGTTCATTGCCTCACTCGGGATTCGCCATGTCGGTGAGGCGACGGCGAAACAGCTTGCCGAGCATTTTGGCGATCTCGATCACATCATGGCGGCCACCGCGGACCAGTTTCAGGAAGTGCGAGACGTTGGCCCGGAAGTAGCGCGGAGTCTGGCGCACTTCTTCGCGCAACCGCAGAATCGTGAGGTGATCGAGAAGTTGCGCACGGCTGGAGTGCAATTCCCCACGATCACCGCGCGGCGGACCGGGAAATTCAGTGGACAGACCTTTGTCCTGACTGGCACTTTAGCATCAATGACCCGGCCGGAAGCCCAGAAACGGATCGAAGCTCTGGGCGGCAAAGTCTCTTCAAGTGTGTCGAAGCTCACGACCTGTGTGGTCGCTGGAGCCGAGGCGGGCTCAAAATTAGACAAGGCTCGGAAACTTGGGGTGCGGGTTGTGGATGAAGCGGAGTTTTTGGGGATGATGGAATGACGCTATGTTTACCGCACCTACTCCGCTAGGTTTCCTTGTCCGTTGCACCACGGAGTGGTGGGAGTACGTGTCCACGATCAAACATCCAATTTTAGCGGACCGTCAAGATGATGTTATCGCAACACTTGTCCAACCATTAGAAGTGCGTCGCAGTACAAAAGATTCAGCCGTCCTCCTTTTTTATCGGGCGGTCTTTCCACGATTTCTCCGTGTCGTGATTCGCCAAGAAAACAACGAAGGCTTCTTGATAACTGCCTACCCGACCGATAGCCTCAAAAAAGGAGAACTCGTATGGAGCGCATCAGGGTAATTCATGACACGATTGGACACACGCTAACGATATGGCTCGGCGAATCTTCCCAAGAATACGTCAGCACGCTGACTGACGACGAAATCTTGGTGATGAAAGACCGTGAAGGGCAAATTCTTGGTTTCGAAGTGCTTCATTATCATCCGGGAAGCTCTGATCTTGGACTGTCGGTTGAAACCATAATACATCCTCCCGCAGCAGATTGAATGATTCTCAAAACCCGCCTCACCAATCTCGACTGGCCAACCATTGAACAATCCCTATGGGACCGCGGGTACGCCAAGACCGCGCCACTCCTCACCCCGGAGGAATGCCAGAAGCTCATCGGTCTCTACCGTCAAGACGAGAAGTTCCGTAGCCGCACCGATATGGCGCGGTATCAGTTTGGGGTTGGTGAGTACAAGTATTTCGCCGA